>DAOVFR010000088.1 GCA_030672805.1 Candidatus Krumholzibacteriota bacterium | reverse complement strand
ATTTCATGCCGGCGATCGCCAGGGCGGATTACGGAGTTCCGTTCGAGGAGCTCGATCTTCCCGGTCCGATAAAGAAGGCAGTGATACTCTATCATGGTGAATTGACCCCGGAGTATCGGTACATGGAAACGTATCTGGAGTAGAAACGCGAAGGGAGAGATCCATGCCGAATGTAGCAGTACTCGGAGCGGGGATGATTGCGAGACCGCTGGTCAGGTACCTGCTGGATCTGCCGGATGTGAAGGTTGTCGTGGCAACACGAACGGTGGGCAAGGCGGAAAGGATGATCGACGGGCATCCCGACGGCGTGGCCAGGACACTGAACGTCCAGGATATGGCCAGCGTCGAGAAAGAGGTCAAGAACGCCGACGTGGTCGTGAGCCTTGTGCCGTACGCCTATCACGTCTCCGTTGCGAAGCTGTGCCTGAAATACAGGAAGCATCTCGTTACAACCTCCTACGTGAGCGACGCCATGCGCGGGCTGGACGCCGCGGCGAAGGAAGCAGGGGTGCTCCTGCTCAACGAGTGCGGTCTGGATCCCGGTATCGATCACATGTCGGCGATGAGGATCATCCACGATGTCGAGGAGCGCGGCGGGAAGATCACGAGCTTCCGTTCATCTACCGGGGCTCTCCCGTCCCACGAGGCCAACAACAACCCGTTCGGGTACAAGTTCTCGTGGTCGCCGAGGGGCGTGCTGCTGGCAAGCAGGAACCCGGCGAAGTGGCTCGAGAACGGCACGGAGGTGAATGTTCCCGGCGAGCGGCTTTTCGAGAATTACTACATCCTCGACGTGCCGGAAACAGGCTCGTTCGAGAACTACCCGAACAGGAATTCCGTTCCGTACAAGGATATCTACGGGCTTGAACATGCCACCACGGTCTACCGGGGAACGCTCCGGATGTCCGGATGGTGCGAGACGATGCGGAGGATCGTGGCCCTCGACTGGCTGAACGATAAACCGGTCGAAGGATTCTCCGGTACGACCTTCGGGGACATGACGAGACACCTGGTCGGCGCCGGCGCGGGCGACGACCTGGCCGGGGCGACGGCGAAGTTCCTGAAGGTCGACGGTTACGCGACCGTCGTCAAGCGGCTCGAGTGGCTGGGCCTCTTTTCGGACAAACCGCTGCCCGGGGACAAGAACAATCCACTCGACTGCATGAATGTCCTGACGCTGGAGAAGATGTCTTTGGGGCCCGGGGAGCGTGACATGGTCGTCATGCACCACGAGTTCCTCGCCGGGTTCTCCGGCGGCACAAGGGAGTTTCTTACCTCGACACTCGTCGACTACGGGATTCCCGACGGCGACACCTCGGTTGCCAGAACCGTAGCGCTTCCGGCGGCCATTGCCGTGAAGATGATCCTGAATGGCAAGATCGATCTCACCGGCGTGTACATCCCCGTCACACCGGAGATCTACAACCCGATTCTGGATGAGCTCGAGGGTATGGGCATCAAGTTCGTCGATAGAAAGCAAGAGGTATAACATGGCTGGCAAGAACGCGAAACATTTTATCGATCTGGAGAACAGGTACACCGCCCACGGGTACCATCCCATTCCGGTCGTGATAAGCCGTGCGAAGGGTGTCTGGGTATGGGACACGGAGGGCAGGAAATACCTCGACTGCCTCTCCGCATACAGTGCCGTGAACCAGGGACATCTGCATCCGAGGATAATAAAGGCCATGAGGGAGCAGGCGTCCCGGCTCACGCTCACGAGCAGGGCATTCCACAACGATCTGCTCGGCGCCTTCATGAAGAAACTGTGCAGGGTCTCCAGGATGGAGATGGCGCTGCCCATGAACACCGGCGCCGAGGCGGTCGAGACGGCGATCAAGGTGGCGAGAAAGTGGGGCTACGAGAGGAAGGGGATCACGAGGAACAAGGCCGAGATCATCGTCTGCAGCGAGAACTTCCACGGACGCACGACGACGATCGTAGGGTTTTCCACCGACCCGGATGCCAACACCGGATTCGGCCCCTTCAGTCCGGGGTTCAAGATCATCCCGTACAACGATCCTGCGGCCCTGAAGAAAGCCATCACGAAAAACACCGTCGCATTCCTCGTGGAACCTATCCAGGGGGAGGCCGGAGTGAATGTTCCGGACGACGGGTATCTGCGCAAGATCCGCGACATCTGCACAAGGCGCGGCATACTGCTTATCTTCGACGAGATCCAGACGGGTCTCTGCCGCACCGGCAGGATGTTTGCCTGGATGCATGAAAACGCAAAGCCCGACATGGTCACGATCGGGAAGGCTCTCGGCGGAGGCGTGATGCCGGTGTCCGCCGTTGTCTCGTCCCGGGACATCATGTCGGTGATAACGCCCGGAACCCACGGCAGCACCTTCGGGGGAAACCCCCTCGCCTGTGCCGTCGGATCGGCCTCGCTGGACGTGCTCATCGACGAGAAGCTCGGGCCTCGCGCGACGAGGCTCGGGAAGCTGTTCAGGAAGAGACTACACGGGATCGCCAATGAGAAAGTGGTCGAGATCCGGGGCAGGGGGCTGCTGAACGCCATCGAGCTCAAGCAATCGGCGGGCACCGCGAGGGAGTATACCGAGAGGCTGATGAAGCTGGGCGTGCTTGCAAAGGACACTCACGGCCAGACAATACGGTTCGCGCCGCCCCTCGTGATCACGGAGAAACAGATCGAATGGATCATCGGGCGCGTCAAAAAAGTCCTGTAGACACCACCCGGACCGGTCTTACGCTGCGAGCGTCGGAGATACTGCAAGGCCTGTGACGGTTATCAATCACAGGCCTTGTGTTATTATACGGTTGATTATTGACCCGGTGTCAGCCGGCTTGTTTCTTTTTCCCGTCCTTCGACTTCTTCGTGCTTTCCGGTTTCGATTCGGCGGATTCCGCCTCCGCCTTTTTCCTGTAATCATCGCTGCGGTAATCGGTGCGGTAGAATCCGCTACCCTTCAGAATATGACAGACGGGATGGATGACCCGGTATACGCTCCCTCGGCACCTGGGGCACCGTTTCCGCGGCGGGTCGGTGATCCGCTGCTCGATCTCGAACTCGTGCCCGCACCGTTCGCACTCGTAATGGTATGTAGGCATTCCTGATCAAGTCTCCCTGTATTTCAATCCCGGTATAACGGAAACAATCATAAATAGATGATGCCTGTTTGTCAATACCCGTCATCACCGTGTGCGGGAAATGGATACCGCGGCAGCGGGAAATATGATATCATTGTATTAACATATTTTGTTATTTGGTCGTATGTTCGGTCGAATTTACCCCGCCGGCCCGGAGACGGGGGGAAAACCGGCAAGGGAGGGCATCTTGAAGCGTAGTTACCTCGCACTCGTCCTGATCCAGCTTGTTTTGCTCATGATATGCGCAGATCTTCACGCCTCGAGGGAAAAGCCGACCGCGCTCGTAAGAACACGGCTCTCTCGCGCGCTCTCGCAGCGGGAGCTCATCGAGCGGAACATCGACATACTGGCGGTCTACCCGGACGGCCGCGTTGATCTTGCCGTTTCGGACTCTCAGATCCACTGGCTCTCGTCGAAGGGGGTTCCGATCGCGGTGCTGGAACGGGAATGCCTCACGGCTGCCGCCGCCCTCGACGAGAATCTCGGGGCTTACCATACGTACGACGAGATGAACGGCGTGCTCGATTCGCTGGCCGGGGAGTACCCGGATCTGACCAGGATCGACACGCTCGGCACGTCGATCGAGGGACGCCTGATACGTGCGATCAAGATCTCGGACAACGCGGACTCGGACGAGCCGGAGGCGGAGGTCTTCATCATGGGATGCCACCACGCACGGGAGCTCATGTCGGTCGATGTCCCGCTGCTCTTCGCCGAATACCTGCTCACCAATTATGCAACGAGCACGCAGATACGCGATCTCGTCGATAACCGCGAGGTATGGATCGCGCCGATGATCAATCCGGACGGGCACGTCTACGTACAGAACAACCACACCGGCGACTGGTGGACCTGGTGGAGGAAGAACCGGCGCAATAACGGCGACGGTACGTTCGGTGTCGACCCGAACCGGAACTACAGTTACATGTGGGGATACGATAATTCGGGAAGCTCACCCAATCCGTCCTCGGAAGTCTACAGGGGCACCGCCCCGTTCAGCGAGCCGGAAACGCAGGCCGTGCGCGATTTCTGCGCGGGCCGGGATTTCTCGGTTGCCCTCTCGTACCACTCGTACAGCGAGCTGGTGCTCTTTCCGTGGGGGTACGCACCGCTATACACCGACGAGCACGAGCTCTTCTTCACGCTTGGAGACTCGCTGGCGCGGGGGATCGACTACTATGTCGGAAACACCGCGATGGGCGCGATCTACGTGACGAACGGCGACACGGACGACTGGGCATTCGGCGAGCGGACCCAGAAAAACAAGATCTACTGCTACACGATCGAGCTCAACAGTTACGAGGAGGGCGGCTTCGCTCCTCCGGACACGCTGATACAACCGACCTTCGAGAAGGTGCTCGAGCTGAATCTCACACTGTTGAGAAGGGCGGGAGAGCCGTACACCGTCCTCGGTCCCGGTGTGCCGGCGATGTACGACGTCACGATTCTCAACCCGCCGAATTACCGCATTTCCTGGAGCGGGCACGAACCCTCCGACCCGAACGAGCCGGCGGGCTACGAGCTTGTCGAATACAGGAATCTCTCGGGGGTGCTCGACTCGTGCCTAACGGGGCAGGACCTCTGGACACTCGACGGATTCTCGAAGACGTTGAGCCGCGCGGCTGACGGGGGCCTGAGTTACTATTCGGGCAGCGGGAACGGAATGAGCCGGTACATGACGATGGAGTCGATCTACCCGATCTCGCTCGGCACCGTGCTCGAGTGCTTCCTCTGGTACGATATCGAGATCAACTGGGATTATGCATATCTCGAGGTGAGTCTCGACGAGGGTCTCACCTGGCAGACCGTTCCGGGTGACAGGACGACGGATTTCAACCCGAACGGAACGAACCGCGGAAACGGGATTACGGGCAGCTCGGGCGGCTGGGTATCGGGCGAATTCTACCTCGGCTCTGTACCGGGGGTGACGGACGGTGCCGTCCTGCGGGTACGGTTCTCGTACATCACCGACGACTGGGTTGCCGAAGAGGGTATCTATATCGATCTCATCAACCCGGTTGCCGATTACGAGGCAAAGACGGTCCTCGCCGCGGCGCATCCCGACACGTTCTACCACCGGTGGCCGGACGAGCTCGGCGACTACGCGTATTATACAAGGGCCTTCGACGGCGAGGGGCACTGGAGCAGACGGAGCAATGTCGTCTTCCATACGGTCGACGACCTGACCGGTTTCGACACGCCGGCAATCCACTCGACGCTGTCGCAGAACTATCCCAATCCTTTCAATCCGACGACGACGATCGGATTCACCATCGGGCGTGAGGACGTTGGCAATGCGGGACGGGCACGCGTCAGGCTCGAGCTGTACGACGTCGCCGGCCGCCGGATCACGGTCATCAGGGATGGGGCACTGCCCGAGGGACGGTACACGGCGGAATGGAACGGCCGCGGCGACGGCGGGAGACAGGTCGCGAGCGGCGTTTACTTCCTCCGCCTCGCCGTCGGCGAACGGACATTCACGAAGAAGGCGGTGCTGCTCAGATAATACAGATCCGGCACATGACACGCTGGAGGCAGTTGGGTAGGATAGTGCTCCGTTGCAAAGCATAAGGCTCGCCAGACGCATCCGCAACTAATACTAAGCTTGTTGGGCGACTAGCAGTCTCCGAATACATTTCTTGGCATGCTTATCATGGAAAATATAATACTTTGTGAAAGAAAGGACTTTAAACGGACAGGTGCTCTTATGTAAAAATGGCAATAGAAGAGGAATCAGTATTAATCCGGAAGATGATGGCCGACAGCCAGAGGATGTTTGTTGATAACGGGAGGCAATTTATTGTATGGAGTCTTTTAGCTGTTATTGGTTGCGGGTATTATATCAGCGGTATTATCTCGGTCAGGAAACCAATACAATTCTTGGGCTTTATCTGTGGATCGGCGCAGTAGCGATGTTTGTATGGCCCAGAGACCATACGGTTGTTTTCCTCGGTGTAATGATAATAGCCTTACAGTTGGTGCCGGGAATTATCCTTGATAATCGCTGGAAGAAAGAAATTGGATTACAGAGATGATTGATTTCGATTTCAGACAGCTCGATGGGATCATTAACTTCCGCTTAAGGCTTGCTATAAAGGGGCATTCCCGGACGGATAGTCAGCGCTAATGCTCGTTGCTGCCAGGCTACGGCATATCGCCGGCACGAAATTCTACAGGGAGATGTATACTTACTCACGGTATTCCCTTTCACTTGATGGGTGATATGGGTGATGGTTTCTTGTTGTCATAGGCTTTATAATAAGCCTTTACCGTCACCCTTCAAGTGATTTTTATTGGGGTATTTAAACGGAAATACCGCTCAGATTAAGTATAAGTCTATTCATCTACCAGTCTTCAGAATCCCGTTGAGCGTATACTGTAATGACATCATATAAATTCAAATAAATATTTAATTTATTTAGCTTTATTGTTTTTATAAAAAAGTCCATAAATTTAATCAGTTTGTTTTTCGTATGTATTCTTTTTAACTTATCAATTATGTATCCAATATTAGTATATTGGCCATCATAGGAAATCTTTATTATTTTAAAACCATGGTTTTCTAACAGGATTGATATTGTATTTGGACTAAAATAAAATAAGTGTTGCGGGGGTATTAATAAATGCCATTTTTTCTTTTGAACTTTGAACATTAAAGATTGAATGTTACCAGTCGATAGAGCTAAAAGACCTCCCGGGCGGATAAATTGACTTACTTTATCTATGTATTTATCCGGATCTCTCACATGTTCTATGACATCCCACATTGTAATAATATCGAAGTTCTTCTGTTCAAAATTCAAGTCAAAAATGGTTCCGCATTTAGCCTTAACGCCCAAATTATTGGTTGCAAATTCAGTTGCATATTTTGATATGTCCAAGCCAACACCGTCATAATGAGAGGAAGCAGCTTTTAGAAAAATACCTGTCGAACAGCCAATATCAAGCATTCTACCATTTGAAAAACCCATTTTTCTAATCTTCTCTAATCGTTTGGAAGCATTGATATAAGCAGGGCTATCATCAAACCTTAAACCTTCTATCGGCGACTTCTGGCCATCTTTGAAAAATTCAGCATCGTATATGTTTTTCAAATTTGTATCACAAGGAATATTTTTTACAAAGACAAGACCACAACCAGAGCATCGAACTATGTCCCATGAATCTTTCTTAAAAAGATTTTCCATATTTGAAGACTGACAAATATTGCACTTGCAAACTTCCATAATAAAATATTCCTCCTATGATTTGCGTCTAAAGCCAAATATAGTAAGCCCATTATTCCAGGAATCAGTATATCAATCACGAATAGAAAAAATGCTCCAATCGCGGCAACCTGATTGGGAATCTTGCGAGGAAATGCTGACCATTGGATTGCCTTTTGCCGGTCTGTCGCGAACTCATCAGTCAATACCAGCGGTGCTGTTTTTGGAATCACCGTTTGCCGTTGCTGAAAAGTCGCCCGGATAGCATAGACTAAAATCTTTCCGTCGAAATTGAATTGGCGGGAAATCATCAGGATATCGAAAAAATCCTTCATTCGGCTATTCTGCATGCCTAGGTCAACCATGGCCTGCAATTTCTCTGAAAGGTCTTCTTGAGCCTTTCCGCTGAACTGTCTCCGAAACCTAGAAGGTCGAGGTCTCTGGTTGGTCTGAAACCGTGTCCGGTCCAGACTAGAAACAACAAG
Organism: Candidatus Krumholzibacteriota bacterium; assembly: GCA_030672805.1. Classification (GTDB taxonomy): domain Bacteria; phylum Krumholzibacteriota; class Krumholzibacteriia; order Krumholzibacteriales; family Krumholzibacteriaceae; genus DAOVFR01. The sequence continues at coordinate 1,143 of DAOVFR010000088.1, read as the reverse complement.
GCTCCCTTGAGGATAAACTGGTTATTGAAATCAGACTTGGAGATCCGATAAAGAAAACGCTCCAAGCCATACTGTGAAAGAATAAACTGAAAGTCCTGATTACGTTCCTTGCTCAGATTCAATAATCGGTGGTGGATGGATGCGATGAGACCGTCGTGCGAACGGTTCATGACATCATCTCCATATATGGCCGCATCACGTTGGCTACCCGGCAGATTTTTGCGGAATGCCACAGCTCATCATTTGTGCAACGACGTTCACGTCTGCATTCTCGAAGTGCTTCAAGAGCGACGTCCAGCCCGATCTTGTTGCGATACTTGAAACAATCCGCAACGGTCTTCGCAACACTGTAAACCCGGACATTCACTCCGTTCACAATATGTTTCTCGATACCCTCTGAAAACGCAGGTTTAGAGAAACGCACTTTCCGGATGGGCAGATCCTTTATCTTCAGGATCGGGTTCCTGCTTCTTTCAAGCGCCAGCCAGACCTATTGGGGCTGCTGAGACGTGAGGTCATGGAAGCGCAGTGCTGACAGGAGGCAGACCACGCCTCCCGGAACGCGTTTGCAGACCTGAGTGAGTGTCCGGTGTTCCGAGATATCCGAGTCGGGCAGTTCATATAGTCCCCGGCCACTACGATGCAAGAGCCTGCGCTGATACAGTAGACTCAAGTAGCGTCGAGGGATTCCGTGTTTATCCAGATCACGTGGACGAAGAATTCCATATTCATGGACGAGCTTCAGAACTTTTTCTGTGTTGGTCGGCTTCCGCATATTTCCTTAATGTATTCCATAGTTAATTATCTGGAATGATTATAGGAATGCTGTCGTTACAAGTCAAGCTTATCTTCTCTAACGGTCTGCATCGATGAGGAGGATTGGCATCTCGATGTCGGCTCATCGCATCCTGTGGTTGGAGGGGGTTTCCCTGGATTTGAAAAAATCTCTGGACTAACATAAAAAGTGGTACAAGCATTACAGGCAGTTCAATGGTGTCTTGAGATTCACTCGGAAGATCGGAGCGGGAGAGAGGAAGGAGGCGATACTGAATATGGGAATGGTTTTCACGATAACCGTTTTGGCGGCGATGCTGGCGAGGAGCGCGGCTGGAATTCCGGCGGGGAGCGAGGCATCCGTCCCGG
>DAOVFR010000251.1 GCA_030672805.1 Candidatus Krumholzibacteriota bacterium | reverse complement strand
GGAGGGGACGCCGCCGTTCACAGGGATGTGATCGAGGGACGGCCCGATGAATCGACCCTTTTCATCATAGCCGACCGGAGACGACTCCTGGTCCTTGCCGAAAAACTGCAGAACCAGCCGTTCGGACTTTCCGGACTCGGCGCCCGCATCAACAGCCTTCTCTGTAAATACAACAACCTTCCTTCAGGCATCAGCCTGCCGGAGGGAAAAATCGATTTCACCGGCGGGCCGGTCATCATGGGGGTGCTCAACGTCACCCCGGACAGCTTCCATGATGGAGGAAGGCACCTCGATCCCGGCCGTGCCACGGACAGGGCACTCGAGATGGTCGAACAGGGGGCCGGCATTATTGACGTGGGCGGCGAATCGAGCCGCCCCGGCTCGAGCAGTCTCGGCGAGGAGGAAGAACTCGCCCGTATTCTCCCCGTTCTCGAGCGTCTCGCGGGAACGATCCCGGTACCTGTCTCGATAGACACGAGGAAGGCCGGAGTGGCAGAAGCGGCCATGAAGTCCGGCGCGTCCATAATCAACGATATCAGCGGTCTCGGGGACGATCCCGGGATCGTGCGGACCGCCGTCGAAACGGGAGCCGCGGTGGTGATCATGCACATGCAGGGCACACCGGACACGATGCAGGAGAACCCCGTGTACGAGGATGCCGTTTCCGAGATCATCGAATGGCTGGAAGGAAGAACCGGCGAACTCGTCTCGAAAGGGATCAGGCACGATAAAATAATCGTTGACCCCGGTATCGGTTTCGGAAAAAGATTAGCCGATAACCTGGAGATACTCGACGGGATAGGCAGTTTTCACGCTCTCGGGTTCCCCGTCCTGGTCGGCTACTCCAGGAAATCGTTCATCGGCATGATCACGGGACGCGGGACCGGCGAACGGCTTCACGGTGGTTTCGCGGCGCTGGGTGCGTGCATGGAACAGGGCGTCCAGATCGTGAGAGTACACGACGTGAAGGAAACCGCCGATTTCATCAGTGTCTGGAACGCTATCAATAACAGGGGTAACGAACGTTGAGCCCTTTCCAGCTGAATCTCACCATCGATGTCATCGACATACTGATCGTCGCTTTTCTCTTCTACCGGCTCTTTGTACTCATCAAGGGGACGAGGGCCACACAGATGTTCATCGGCCTCTTTCTCCTGATCATCGTCTCGTTCATCGCCAGGTGGCTGAACCTGAACGCACTCAACTGGATCCTGAGCAGCCTGAAAACTGTCTGGGTCATCTCCTTTGTCATCCTTTTCCAGCCGGAACTTCGCAAGGCCCTGACCCAGCTCGGCCAGAACAGGATCATCGGTATGTTCATCAAGGTCGAGGAGTCGGGTACCGTCAGCGAGATCGTCAAAACCTGCCACCAGTTGATAGAAAAAGGCCTGGGAGCCATCATAGTGATCGAGCAGGACGTGGGCCTGAGGAACTACATCGAAACGGGAACGTCGCTGGACGCTCGTGTGACGAGCGAACTCATAGTTACGATCTTCACACCGCCGGGCCCGCTGCATGACGGCGCCGTCATAGTAGAGAAGAACAGGATCGTCGCCGCCGGCTGCATCCTTCCGCTTTCCCAGAACCCGAGACTTGGGCGGGCGCTCGGCACGCGCCACCGCGCCGGCCTGGGATTGAGCGAGGAAACCGACGCGATCATCATCATCGTCAGCGAGGAAACAGGCCTGATCTCGATTGCAAGGGAAGGGAAACTCAAACGAAAGCTCGACATCAACATGCTTCGGAACGATCTGATCGCCATGATCGGCATCAAGAGGGAGAAGGCCACACCCGCTTCCTGAAACTCCGCCCCTACCCCCATGACCCGGTTTCATGATAAAAAGACAGGGAGTGCCGGCAACACAACCCCGCACAACCCAATCACCCTTGCCGGCGCTCCCATATGGATACAAACAAACATACGGGTCTTCCACCCCGTTCACTCGCAATACCGGTGCCCGGCCGCACGGTACTAGTTACAATAATCGGATCTTGCTGCCCGGCATGCGATTACGTGCCACGCACAGGCTGCCGCCGTGTCCGTGACACAGCCCACCCTGTAGCCGGGGGTTTCGGCGGAAGCGAACCCTTGCGGTTCTAAATCCCGGTCTGAAAAGGGAATTGCGGATTGTAAATGAACGAGCAATACCGGAAACAGCGTTCACGGGCTACGATTTCTGCTTCTGTTTGATCTTGCCTGCCGCGAAGATTTTCTCGAGGTGTGAGACAACGTCCTGATCGAACTTTCCCGACTGCCGTTTCAACTGTTCGATAGCTTTCGCGAAACCGTGCGCTTTCCGGTACGGCCGGTCGCTCGTCATCGCATCGAAGCTGTCCGCGACGGCGACTATCCTGGCACCGAGCGAGATCTCGTCTCCTTTAAGCCCGTCGGGGTAACCCTGCCCATCGAGGCGCTCATGATGGTGACGAACGAGATCACAGGATGCTTCGAGAAATTTCATGTTCTTGATGATATTCGCTCCCAGCTCGGGGTGGCTTCTTACCATTTCCCATTCATTCTCGGTGAGTTCTCCCGGCTTGTTAAGAATGTCCTCGTACACGCCGAGCTTGCCGATATCATGCAGCACGGCGCCAAAACTCACGACCTTGATGTCCTTCTTGCTCAGTTCCATCTCCTCTGCGATCATCCGCGCGTACTCGGCGACCCGCTCGGTGTGGCCCCTCGTGTAAGCGTCCTTAGCCTCGATCGTGGATACCAGAACCTTGATCGTGGAGAGGTAGGTCGCCTGGAGTTCGGAATACAGCCTCGCGTTTTCAAAACTCGTCGCGGCCGAATTGCTGATCGACCTGAACATGCCAAGATCGTTCTCCGTGTATTCCTGATTGTTCACCTTGTCCCCGATGAAAACGATTCCGATCAGCCGCGAATTGACAATTAACGGGTAACAGAATCTGAATCCCAGATCGACCATGAACCGTGCCTCTTTCGCCACATCATCCCCGATCCCCTGGTTCCCGAGAAAAAGCACTTCGGTGTTGCCAAGCAGGTACTTCGCGAGTCCGATAGACCGTGACAGCCTCACCGTCCGGAGCACGCTGTTCTGGATACCCTTTCCCCCCACATACGACATATACTTCTCTATCTCGTTGGTGTTGAGGAACAGCGCGACCGAGCTGATACCCAGCTGCCCGCAAAGAGTGAGTGAAAAGGCATGCGTGAGTTCCTCGGGGGCTCGCAGCCTGTTAAGATCCTGGCTCAGATCGAACAGCGACCGCATCTCGAGCACCTTCTTTTTCAACTCCCGGTTGATACGCATGTAATCGGCATGCCCCTTCTGCACCTCGTCTTCGAGCATGAGATTCTGCTCTCTGAGCCTGCGTTTCCGATGTGCCTGCGTGATGAAGCTTTCGATCTTGACAAGGATCTCCTTGATAGAAAAGGGCTTCTTTATGTAATCCTGTGCTCCGGCCCTGAATCCCTTGATCATCGAGTCGGGGATCGAAGTCGCAGATATCAGGATGACCGGGATATCCCGGTGAATGTCCTTTGCACGGATTTCGTCGCAGACA
>DAOVFR010000004.1 GCA_030672805.1 Candidatus Krumholzibacteriota bacterium | reverse complement strand
TATTAGCGAATGGAATAATATCGGAGTGCATGAAGCGGCAGGATATGATACGTCAGAAGAACACCTTCACGCCGAAAGCGGGCATGATCGGAAGCATCCGGTAGAAGGTCCTCCTCGAGTAATCGATGTTGTACCGGAGATTGAACACGTTCCGCCTGTTCGTGAGATTGAGAACTTCCACAAAAACCGCGGCCCTCGGGTAGCGCCACTCCGCGTGGACGTCGATTCTCGAATACGGGGGGAGCCGGTCGGACATCTTCCGGCCTTCCGAAGCGACGTACCCGCCGGCGGCCCGCTCGTGCACATCATCGATCGGCGTGAAAGGACGCCCCGTATGCAGCCGCCACGAGAAAGAGACGCTGAACGCCTCGGTAACGTTTGCCCGCGCCTCGAGCTGAAATGAATGGCGGTACTCGTAAGGAGATGTGTACCAGTAAGGACTCTCCTCCACCGGGCCGAGCCCGGTAACAAGGTCTCCGTCTGTTTCATGGCGGAAGGCCAGTGTGTAGGGGCTGTCCATCCTCTCGGCCCTCGTGAACGCGTATGACGCAAAGGCGTCGACTTTTCCGAATCTTCCCTCCGCCCCCATGCTGAGCCCGCCGCTTCTCCCGGCTCCGCCCGACCGGAACGTGGCCGGTTCAACCTCCACCGGCAGATCCCATTCGCGCCTGACGAACCCGCCGAGTTGCAACAGCACGCCGCCGCCAAAACGTTTCCTCGCACCGAGGGACATCTGGCCGGCCTTCTCCGTACGGATCCCCCTGCCGATAACCGCGGGATTCCCGAAATCTTCAGCCGGATCGCGGGCGAAAAACCCGCCCGAAAGCATCAGTGTCGTCTCTTTTGGGAGGCTCCGGTAGACAGTGACCCTCGGACCGGCGAAGAATTCCCTCGAGCGTTCGAACGCCTCGAGACGCGTACCGACACGCACACCCGTCCTCTCCCCCGTCCACGAGAACTCCCCGTAGGTGCCGGTGTAGAGCCATCGCTGGCCGTTCTTCGTACTGAATGCCCAGCCGTCGTTATCGAGCCTGACCGCCGAGTTCTCGTTCCGCCCGGCCAGCCAGAAGCCGCGTGCGAAGTTAATATCGTACTCGATGCTCGAAACGGACGTGAAGAGTCCCACGCCTATCATCCCGTTACCGTGCCTGCGGCTGAGGTCGACACGGACCGTCCCGCGTCCACCCTTCCAGTCCATCCGCTCGTCATCGCTTCCCCCGATCTCGAAACTCGAGCGGTACGGCTGCCATCCGAGCAACGCCCTTCCAGTCCAGCCGGGCGCCTTCCCCTCCCGAAGACCGTACGTCAACGAGAACGCATCCATACGGCGGCTCCACCCGATCTCGGTCGCCTGCTCCCCCTCACTATCGACGATACCGTCCGCGTTCATGAACATCTCGTCACCGGAAATCAGGAATCCCGCCTTCACGTACCGCCGCTCATCGATCGACATCGTCACGCCGGCCTGCACGTCGAAGAAGTTAGGAATCTGCATGTTCCGGTTATCCGCGAAGGTGTCGTACAGGAGATCGATATAGCTCCTTCGGGCGAGCAGCGAGGTAAAAACGGCGCCGTCGGCGAAAAAGCGCTGATCGGACATGGACGAGCTCATCAGGCCGAGTGAGAACTCCCGCCCATCCTGTCCCTGTGTCCCGTCTTTCGTCTCGACCTCGACAACGGCTCCCGTCGCGCCATGTGCCGCGGCCGTGAACGGGGCCGGCGAGAAGCAGAACCGCTTCATATTCGCCGCATCGTAGATGCTGCACAGCCCGCCGAGATGGTAGGGAGACGGGAACAGCAGCCCGTCGAGAAAGAATGCGTTCGCGTCGGGAGACGAACCGTGCAGGCTGAAACGGCCGTCGAAATCGGCGCCGGCGGTAACCTGCGGCATTTTCTTAAGGGCGTGAAGAGGATCGGTGATCGACATCGCCCCGTCGGACAGCCTGCCGGGATCCATCTCGATGCGCCCGTGCAGCAGCGGCTGAAGCGTCGGCAACTCGGCGGTGACCTCTATTACCGGTGTCTCGTACATCTCCCATTCCAGGCACACGTCGATCAGGCTTTCCCGTGAGATATCCACTTCGACGGATGGAACCTGCACGTAAGCGACATGCACGACATTGACGTGCACCCTCGATGCCCCCGACGGCAGGTCGAGCGAGAACGATCCCTTCGAATCGCTGAGCGTCATGAATCCAGATTCCATGACGGTCACGACGGCAAGCTCGACCGGCATGCCGGTCCGGCATTCGTGGACCGTTCCGCGGAGAACGCGGGAAACGGCGGTGGGCTGATCGGTGATTGCGCCCCCGGGGGCGGTGCGGGCGGCGGCAGCCGGTACGGTCAGGATCGCAGCAATAGCGATACAGGCAATAATGCAAACAGTCAGAAAACGGAAAGAGCGAATCATGGCAGACCCGTAACAACCGTCCCTGGCTCTGCTTCGATTCTTCCGTGGATGTTCGGAAAGGCAGAAAGATTTAGAAATGAAATCCGTATCTCCGGACCGCCATTCCCCGATGCTCCTTTCTCGAAACGGTCGCTCGATCGCTCCGGAGCGTTCCGGAAGGGGAAATCACGACGGTCTTATATAATGATACCATGTCTCAGGTAAGAAAGTCAATACGGCCGGGGGGCACGGGCCGGGTGGGAAAGTCGGGAAGTGGTTGCGGAAACAGCGGTTGCGGGCTGTGGAAATAGCGGGGCAAACGGTCCGGGAAACGGTTGCGGGGACAACGGTTGCGGACAGTGGAACCATGGGAAATCCGGAAAAACAGGCCGATGAACCCTGTGAAATCGATCGGGAATCGATCCGGCGGGTCTTTTCATCCATAGAATCACTTGACCTGCCGGGAGTATTACAGTAAATAGTAGGGGAATTCATCTTCATGGAGACTTTATGGATTTTCGTGTTCTTGATCGCCGCTCCGTTGACAGGAAACAATGGGAACAACTGGCAGAACGCGGATCGTTCTTCCACACTGTTACCTGGGCTGACATCTGCGTCGATGGACTGGCGCCTCATGCGGAGGCCGTATTCCTGTGCGGCTTCGAGAACGGCCGGATGGCCGCCGGCATGCCGGCGATCATCACAAGGCATATCGGCCTCGGCTCCTTCTACTCGATGCCGTACGGCACATACGGAGAGGCAATATTCGCCGAGGGCGTCCCGGGTAATACCAGGGAGGAGTTCAGCAAACGGGTCAAGGAATACCTGATCGAGAACAACTTCTCAAGAATCGCGATCACCGATTCGAGGAGTAACTTTATCGGGCTGAACGGGTCCACCCTGCACAGGAAGAAGCTTTTCACACACATCATCAGCCTGAACGGTTCGGGTAACTACCAGCCCCCCGACAAGAAGATCGCCGGCCACCTCAGAACCGGCAAGCGGGCCGACACCGATATCATGCACATCCGCAAACCCGGGCAGCTGGATGAATTCTACGAGCTGTACCGGCTCACCGAAAGGCGTCACGGCAAACACAGACCGCTCTACGGCAGGAAGTTCTTCGAGAGTATCCTGAGCAACATGAACGGATCGAAGGATCTTGTGTGGAGCGGTTTGATGGCCGACGGGGAAATGGTCGGATCGAGCATCAACTTCATCCACCACAAAACACTCTTCAACTGGCAGACCGTCTCGGATTACGATAAGAGAAAGTTCAAGCCGAACCACATCCTTCTGTACGAAGCGATACACGAGGGCATCGAGCAGGGTGTCGAACGGGTGAACCTCGGCGCCTCGCCTTACTACTCGAAGGGTTTGATCGACTACAAGGAACGGTGGGGCGGCGTCCGGTTCGACTACGACTTCTATTTTGCGGATTCGTGGATACGGCGTATCATTCGACGCTGACCGGCCACGGCCTTACAATCCTCTCATCCACTCGCCGCGCAGTCTCCCCCGCGGGTCTCTCAACACCTCATCGATCTCCCCGAGCAGCCTCATCCTGTCCTTGACGAGTGTGCCCCCGAGCGCCAGGTAATTCGAAGCGTGGTTACTCCTGAAGATACACCTGTCCGTATCGAGATGCGCGACAAGCTCGCGGAGTTCGGCGATATCGTCGAGGGGAGCATTGAAGGTGAAACCGCCGCCCATCGCCTCGCGGTACGAATCCCTGTAGGGGCCGAGCATCAGGGTCAGGGCGGAAAGGTACCTCGGCTGGACCCTGTTGAGCAGCTCCGCGGTAAGCCGGGCGTGCCGGACGCTCCTCTCCCGCCCCCCGAGACCCAGGATAACCGTGACGGACAGTTTTATTCCGGCATCCGAGACACGTCTGCATCCTTCCACCATCTCGTCGGGGGAGGCGCCCTTGTCGACAGCCTTGAGAAGCTCGGGATCGCCCGTCTCGACGCCGTAATAGAGGATCTGCAGTTTCTTCTCCCTGAGAAGCCTCATCTCGCCGACCGGTTTGCCGAGGAGATTCGCAGGCGTTGCATAGCCCGTCACGCGCTGCAGCCGGGGAAAGGAGGCCCCGAGACGGTCGAGGATACGCTCCAGCCTGGAAGTGGAAAGGACAAATACATCACCATCGGCGAGAAACACGCGGCGCGTGTCCGGCCTGACCGCCGCGGCCGAATCGATCTCGCGTTCGAGCTGCTCCCACGGTTTAACCCCGAACCGCTTCTCTTTGTACATGTAACAGAAGCGGCACCTGTTGTGGGAACACCCGATCGTCGCCTGAAGGATCAGCGAGTTGGCCTCGCTCGGCGGGCGGTAGACCGGCTCGTCGTATATCGGCATCACGTTACTCCGGCTGGAGGGAAGAGCGGGTTTTTCACTGTATCGGGCCGTCGACCTGTTGTAGTATACCGGTGTCGCCCGGGCTGGACAAATGTAAAAACACCGTAACACGGAACGCATGTTATGATCGTCGGCATTGGAATCGATACCGTGTCCGTTCCGAGAATCGAACGGATACTCGAAAGACGGGGTGAACGGTTCCTCGGAAAGATCTTCTCGGAACACGAAATTACCGAGGGGATGAAGCTGAGGAAGCGCGCACAGTTCTTCGCCGCGAGGTTCGCGGCCCGCGAGGCCTTCTTCAAGGCCCTCGGCACCGGCTTCAGGAAAGGATTCAGGCCGAGAGAGGTGAGCGTCGTGAATACGAAGCTCGGCCAGCCCCGTCTCAAGCTCTCCGGCCGCCTGGAAAGCGAACTGCGGACACGGGAAATAAACCGGATGCACCTCAGCATCACCCATGAAGGCGACGTCGCGCAGGCAATCGTGATCCTGGAAAACGCGTGATCCCGGTACAGGTACAATGACCTTCACTAACCGTTTCGGCTATTCCATCTCGCGCGAATCGATGTTCGACGAATGCCCGCGGCGGTACTACTTCCACTACTACCTGAGCTGGCGCGGATGGGAACGAACCGCACCGGCGGTGGTCCGCGAGGCGTTCAAGCTGAAACGTCTCGTCTCGACGGCCCTCTGGAGAGGCCAGCTCGTGCATTACATCGCATCGAAGGTGCTCCAGTCGATGAAGGTGAAGGGGAGAGTCCCGGACAGGGGTGACGTGACAAGCTACATGCTGGACCTGTTCCGGAAACAGCTCACCTTCTCGAGCTCGGGGCGGTATCTGAGCGAACCGAAGAAACGCGGCAACAGGCTGAGAATCGAATGGCTCGCGCTGTTCGAGCACGAGTACCGTATCGATATTCCGGACGAGCGTATCGAACAGGCGAAGCGCGAATGTATCGAATGCATCGAAAATCTCTTCGAATGCTCCATCCTGGACCGTATCGGCGGTTCCGATCCCGCCTCATGGACCATCGAGGACCTCGACCATGCAGAGTTCTCACAATCGTTCATGCTCGACGGGGTCAAGATCTTCGCAAAGACCGACTTCATGTACCGTGGAAATGACGGAACGTTCAATATAATCGACTGGAAAACGAATCGCCGAACCGGGAGCGGCAGTGCGGGAAGGGCCCGCGTGCAGCTTGGTATTTACGCCTTCCACGCCCGGGAGATGCTCGGTCAATCCCTCGAAACGATCCGGCTCTACGAGGTGAACCTGCTGCAGGGAGGCAGAATCATCGAGCATGCAGCCGACGAGGAAGCACTCGAGGCGGCCTCTGATCATATCAGGTCCGGTATCGATAAACTCTCATCCCGGCTCGTCGACCGGGACATGGGACGAAACGAACCACTGTCGCCCGCGCACTTCCCCACAGTCGAGAACAAACGATGCAGGACTTGCAATTTCTACCGAATCTGCAAGGAGCCCCACTCGCCGATCACATTCTGATACTTGCCTGGAAGAGCTTCCCGGGCCCGCTCGCGTCAATCATACTCGTTCGCGATGTCGCCCACGATGTTCTCGAGAATGTCTTCGAGCGTAACGATACCGATATGTTCCCCTTTCTCGTTGACGATGACCGCCATATGCAAAGCCTGGTCCTTCATGGCAAGCAGGAGCTTCTCGGCCGAGTCCTCAGCGTTGGCGATAAACGGCGGGTGCATCACCGTGGCAAGCCGTTCGCCTCCGTCAAGGCCGAGCAGGTCGAACAGCGAGGCGATTCCAACGACCCTGGACCCGCTCCGGGCAATGACCGGGAATCGCGAGTAAGTATGTCCTTTCACCTTCTCGACGGCCTCTCCGACAGAAACCGTGACGGGAAGTGAGACTACATTCTTCATCGGGACGATCAGCTCTCGTGCGCGGATGCTCTGGAAATTGAAAACACGGTTCATGATGAACCTCTCTCGCCGTTCGAGCGCGCCATCCTTCTTACCTCGCCGGTACAGGTAGACAAGTTCCTCACGGGTGGACAGTATATTGAAACGCTTATCATGCGAGCCGGCGAGGCGCATGAGAAAACGGCTGAGCAGGGTCGCCGGCGCGACGAGCGGCCACAGTGCGTACGAGAAAAACAGAAGCACCGGGGCAACATTGACCGAGACCCTGTCCGCATGGTAGAGAAATGCCGACTTCGGAATGACTTCACCAAAGACAAGCAGCAACGGCGTCATAACGATCGTCGCTACGGCCGCCCCAGGGCTGCCGAGCCGCGACACGGCAAACGCGGTGGCGGCCGCAGTGCAGATGATCACGGACAGGTTCGTACCGACAAGAACGATGCTGAAGAACCGCTCCGGATGGCCGATCAGGCCCTCCAGCCTCCGCGCCCGCCACGACCCTTCCGCAGCCCGGTAACGCAGACGGATCCTGCTGCACGAGACTATCGCCGTCTCCGAGCCGGAAAAGAACGCGGAAAGCACTATGAACACCAGCACGACGATGATCTCAAGAACGGAATTCATCGCACTCCGATCCCGGATCGACCCGTTCGATCTTGATCTTGTTCACCCGCGTCGACTCGGCCGAAAGCACAAGAAACCGCAGGCCATCGAGGATATGAACCTCACCCTCACGGGGCACCCTTCCGATTCTCTCGATGAGGTATCCCGCGATGGTTTCGACATCCCTCGACTCGAGTTCCGTATGTAACAGCTCATTGAAACACTCTATATCGAGCGCTCCCTCGACGACGACGTGGTCCCCGTCGACAAGCAGGTACTCATCGACCCTCGGTTCGCGTCTGTCCCGGATCTCCCCGAATATCTCTTCCAGGATGTCCTCTAGTGTGACGATGCCGTCGAATGAGCCATGTTCGTCTACGACCATCACAACGTGCTCCCGTCCCGTGATGAGCTCGCCGAAAAGCTCCCTGATATGCTTGCTCCCGGGAACGAATCGCGGCGCCCGCATGATCTCACCGAGCTCGACACGCTCGTCCCGCGAGTATTGCAGCAGGTCCCTGGCCAGAAGCACACCGACGATATGGTCGTCCTGCCCCTCGTACAGCGGTACGCGGCTGAACCCCCGGTTGCGTATCCGCATCACCGCCTCGTTCAGGGGCGTTTCGACGCCGAGCGAGAAAACCTCGACACGGGGCGTCTGTATCTCGCGCGCCGTCGTCTCCGAAAAGAGAAACAGGTTGGTCAGGACCTTGTTTTCGAACTCATTGAAGAGCCCCTCGCGGTATCCCGTCTCCACGGCGGCGGCCAGCTCGAACGCGCCGAAATCCTTCCTTCTCTCTCCAAGGAGAATCCGGCTTTTATCCACTGCGATATCTGCAATCGCTCCAAGGACTATACGGACCGGTGTGAAAACGATCATGAACAGCTTGAGCAGTGGCGCGTTCATCGCGGCGACGTGTCTGGCGTTATTAATCGCGAGGCTCTTCGGCACGATCTCACCGACGAGCAGGATGCAGACCGTCATGACGCCCACCGCGATCCCGATACCCTTTTCGCCGTATATGCCTATCACCAGTGCCGTCACCACGCTGGTGCCCGCGATATTGACAAGGAGGTTCCCGAAAAGAATGGTGACCAGAAGGTCCCTGGGCTCGGCCAGCAGAACGGGGATCAGCCGCTTGCGCCTGCTACGTTCCTTCTCCATCCCGGAGACAAAGAACCGCGAAAGCGAGAAAAACGCGGTCTCCGAGCCGGAGAAAAATGCGGAAAACGCCAGGAGGACCAGTATGAAGATAATGAGAGAAAGATGTTGGCCGATACTCAATGTATCATTCACGCCCCTCACACCGGGGCCGGCGGGGATTGATGCTCACCCGGTGCAACCGTGTGCTGCGCTCCGGATCACCGTTCGAGAAGATCCTTGAACCGTTCCTTCGCCGAAGCGGCTTCCTCGGTGTACGGATACTCCCGTATGAGCTGCCTGACCTTGCCTGCCGCAATCTCATCCTCGCCGATGCTCTCATACGCTATGGCCATCCTGAGCAGCGCGGCGGGCACCCTCCTGCCACGGGGATACCGCTGGAGGATAAAGAGAAACTCTTCCAGTGACTCGAAATGCTTCTCTTGCTGTATAAAGCATTCCCCGCGGATGAAATGGATCTCCTCGCGCAGGGGGTGCTCCGGGTATTCTTTCAGTAACAGCTCCGATTCCTCGAGGGCAAGCTGGTACGCCCCCCTGCTGAAATCGAGATACACCTGTCTGTGGATCTCCTCCGGAAGCGGGACGGCAACACCGGCCGCGGCTGCCGTTGTGTCGGCAGCGCCGGGAACAGTGTCTCCGGGCTGCACCGTTCCTGGGGCGACAAACTGGCTGTCGGGGGGCACCGCGGCGGCAGGAACGGTGTTGGAGAACGCCTCTTCAGGCCTGTCCCCTCCCACACTGTCTGCTCCCATAGCATCAGGCCTCCGTACACGTGCCGGACCCGGCACGTACGGTTCCCCGCCGCCGTTCTCCCTGATGAGCTGCTGCAGGGCGTTCAGCTGATCCTTCAATTCCTCGATGTCGATCTTCAGCTGTGCGTTCGCACTCCTGCTGAAATCGCGCAACTCGCCGAGCGATTTCCCGGCAAGATAGACGCGTCTCTGAAGAATCGCGTTTTCCCTGAGAAGCGAATCGACTCTGGCGGAGGTGTCGAGAGTCTCTCCCGGCATCCTGAAGAATTTTCGCCCCCAGCACCCACCCTGGGTCAGTGCGATCAGCAGAAGCAGGCAGATCGGCCAGCCGGAAAATCGGAAATTTCTCATCGTTCGTACTTACTTGATCACCAGGTGGGCACGGCGGTTCATGGCCCAGGCACCCTCATCGTGCCCCCTGTCGAACGGCCGCTCCTCACCGTAACTTACCATTGAAAGCCTGTTGGCGTTTAAACCGTAAGCGATGAAAAAGTCCATTACCGCCTTCGCCCTCTTTTCGCCGAGTGCCAGGTTGTACTCGCTTGTCCCGCGCTCATCACAATGCCCCTCGATCAGGACATCTATATCGGCGTTGTTGTTGAGAATTTCCGCATTCCCGGCAAGGACGCTCTTGAACTCGCCCTTTATATCATACTTGTCGTAATCGAAGAAAATATCTTTCAGGACGACCGGTTCTTTTTCCTCAACAACCTCTTCCTCGGGCTCCTCCAGAGGCGGAGGCGGCACCGGAACTTCTTCTATAGGTTCCGGTTCCGCCTCGACCGGAACCACTTCCTTCTTTGCACAGGCGGGCAAAAGGAGAAGAAGCGCCAGAACAAGAACAAGCCATTTATAACGGAACATCGAGTGCACCCCCTTGGTTACGACAGCGAAACTCTCATTGCTCTCCGAAAGCTGAAATCCCATACTTGCCTCGACCTCATCGCGCAGCCTCACACTACCGACCCCGCTGCATGCGCCGATTCTAATTGGTGAGTATAATACAAGGTGCCGGAAAGAATAGAAACAGTTATTTTTTTAATTTTTCCCGTCCCGGGGAGGGCTTTACGGGCGGGCGCGATCAGTTCTTCCTCCTGGATGGAAACAGGGACCATGCAGCGGTCTCGCCCTGGACGAGTCTCCTCTTTTTTCCCGTCTCGGTATCGATCACGACGATCCACGGTTTGCCGCCGTACCGCACCGTGGCCGCGATGTGCCTGCCGTCCGGGGCCCAGCAGGGATCTTCGTAGCTCAGGTAATCATCAAACAGAGCCTCGTCGACAAGACCGTCAGGCGAGGCGAGCATCAGACGGTACCGCGGTCCATCCCTCGAAACATACGAGATGAGGTCGCCGCGTGGAGACCACGCGGGAGAAGTGTTGTACGAACCGTCGCGCGTGAGCCTCCGTACGTTGCCCCCGAACCTGTCCATGATGTATATCTGAGGGGTCCTCGTACGGTCCGACACGAATACGATCTCCCGCCCATTCGGCGACCAGGACGGCGAGCAATCGATCGCGCGGTTCCGCGTCAACCGGCTCAGTATCGTACCCGAGCAATCGACGTGGTAGATCTCGCTGTTACCCCGGTGGCTGAGTGTCATCACGATCTCGTCCCGTCCGGGCAGATAATCTCCGGCGACGTTCAATCCCTTCCGGTGGGATATCAATTTCCGCCTGCCACCCCTCAGGTCTGCCAGGTAACAGTCGGGATTGCCGCGCCGGTACGAGGTAAAGCAAAGGCGTTCCGCATCGAGCCACATCGGGGAAACGACGAGCTCTTCGTTAGTGAGCCGCTTCACCCCGTGTCCGTCGTAATCGATTAAATACAGATCCTTCGCCCCGGCTCCCTTCCTGCAGAACAGAAGCCGCGTCCTTGCAATCCCCCTCTCTCCCACGAGAAAGTACATGATCTCGTCGCAGATCGTGTGGGCGACGATCCGCTTCGAGTTGTCCCTGAAGCTGTACCGCTTGCTGAAGATAACTTCCCGGCTCGAGTAATCGAGCAGCTTCATTTCCAGGACATATCCCGGTTCCCGCCTGCCGACAGTTCCCTCGAACGATGCAGCGGCCGTTTCCCCCCGGGGAAGCGCCCCGGACGCTGCAATCGGCTCGAAGACACCGGTGTATTCGAGGTCCTTCCGTAGCACCGACGTAACCTCGCGCGCGAGGGACCTGAGATCCCTCTCCTCGCTGCCGATCGCGGAGATGACGATCGGTATCATTCCCCTTCTGGAACGCTCCGTTCGAAGATGGACATCGAGCTGTGAGCGTGCGTTCGACGTGACGAGCACCACGAGAGCCGCAGCCAGGATCATGCGTTGTTTCATCAGTTGTCTCTCTGCAAGAAGGTGAAATGAATTCCCAGGTACGATTCGCTGAATGCCCTGGGGAGCGGGGGAAACGGCGCTGAACTCCTTACGGCCCTGATCGCCGCCCTGTCGAAGTAATTATTGCCCGAGCCCCTCTCGACCCTTACATCCACGACGTTCCCGTTCCTCCCCAGCCGGAAGTAGATGATGCAGGTCAGCCCCTCCTTTCCGGAAGAAACGGCCGAGAACCAGTTTCGCGAAACCTTCCGCTCGATCGCTTCGAGATAGTAGGAGAACGGAAACCGGGGACCCTCGACCGCAATCGCGGTAGTCTCCTGCTGAGCCTTCTCCACCGATACGTCGAGCGGTTTTTCCTCCGGTGCCTGCTTCTCGACCTTTTTTTCGGGTTTTTTCTTTTCTTTCTTCTTTTTCGGCCTGGCAGGAGCGGGTTTCTTCACCTCCGGTTCGGCTTCTTTCACTTCCACTTTCTTCTCCGGCTCGCTCGATTTGATGAGCGGCCTGAGAATCTTGACCGAGTATATGGTCCGGGGAAGCCTCAACTCGGGAACAACCTGGAAGAGGTACACGAGACCGAACAGGATCAGAACATGAATCAGAATCGATATTAACAGGGATAATCTCATGCACCACTACCCCGCCCCGTTCAGGATTCCTCATCCTGCTCGGCGATCAGACCGAGATCCTCGATACCGAGCATCTTCACGCGCGCTATCACACGCATAACCTCACCGTACTTCGTATCCTTGTCCGCCCGAAGAAAAACCCTCGGCGCCGTGGTCTCGATAACCTTGCGCAGCTCGGCCGAGAATTCCTTCCAAGCAACAGGGCGCTTGTCGATGAAGATCGCACCATCCCTGTCGATCGAGATCGTCACGCCCTCCTGCTCCTCGATGATCTTCGCCTCGGCCTTCGGGAGGTTGAGCCGTACGCCCGACTGCAGAAAAGGAGCCGTGAGCATAAACACTATCAACAGGACCATCATGACATCGACAAGGTTCGTGATATTAATTTCAGCCAGAGCCGAATACCGTAAGCGTTTCATCAATGCTCCTCCCCTCACTTGACCCCGGCATCCGTGCTGCGGTTGTCCCGGGCATGCGCGGCGCCGGCGGATCCGCCCCCGATATCGGGGTAACACCCATCCAGGATGTTGCAGCGCAGCCGCATCGCGAACGACGACAGCTCCTCCTCCCTGCAGCGGATACGCCTCAGTATGTAGTTGTACCCGATTACTGCAGGAATGGCGGCACCCAGGCCGAAGATGGTCGTGATCAGCGCTTCCGCGATACCGGGACCGACCACGTACAGGTTGGCCGACCCGCGTACGCCCATGCTGAGAAAGGATGACATGATACCCCATACCGTTCCGAGCAGGCCAAGGAAAGGTGATACCGTCGCCGTCGTGGAAAGGAATATCAGGTACGATTCCCAATCGGATACGATCGAGGATATCCTCGATTCGAGCACATTATCGAGGAACTCGAGATTCCTCAAGCTTCCGCCTTCTATATCGGAATGAATCAGGGATACCAGACTCGCTTCGGGGCACTCCATGTATTTCGAAACCTCGCCGGCCAGTGAATTGAGAGACTCTCCCCCGTCGAAAACGGAGAGGAATTTCTTCGACTGCTTTGCGGCCCTGTGAAAGAACCTGAACTTCTCTACCATGACCGTCCAGGATACAACCGACAGTACGAGCAGGATGATCAACACTGACTTGGCCAGTGTTCCCGCGTGGGATATGAGTTCCGGAAAGCTATCCGCCACCTGAAGAAAGAACGGCAATCCCGTAAGCCCCATAATTGTACTCCTTTCTGACCGTCCCGGGCACATTAGCATTGTACTCTGCGGTGGTCAAGATAGTTTCAATCCATTCCAGAGGTTACGGGACGGGAAGCGGCATTTCGTTGAAACTCCCACAACCCCCGAAACGTATAATATATGTATGAAACAGGACGAACCGGCCCCGCCGCAAGACAGGTTATGCCGGCGAGGGTCCTGTCCGGGAAGGAGCGGACACATGCGGGTGCCGAAGCGGGAGCGGCCGAAGCCGGCCGAAGCGGGAGAATGCCTTGTAAAAAGCGGAAAAAGCAATTATAATGTAAGGGTGATGATACTTTTAATCCTGCTTCATCAGATATGTGTCGTGAGTCCCCTGCAACCCACCCCTGAGAGGAAGTGAGTGACATGAAACGCGTGTTAATGCTCTTCCTTCCGTTGTTTCTCTGTCTTCTACTTATCTCTTCACCCATCCTCTCGGTCGAGTTCAAGAAGAACAGATCGAACGCTTCCTTCACGGGAGAAAACCTGGATGTGTCCGTGCGTCTCATAGGGGGCAAGGGTGCTATTTTCAAACCGGGGCGCGACATCAGCATCACATTCCAGGTAAACCGGGATGCGTACGTGATCATATACAACATCGACAGCGAGGGCTACGTCCAACTCCTGTTCCCCGCCGACGGCAACCCGGTACGTGTAAAGGGCGGGAAGGTCCATTTCCTGCCGCAGCACGGCAGCGGCGTCTACTTGGAAGCGGGACACAGAACGGGGATAGAATATATCCATGCGATGGCGGTCACCGAACGCGACCGGATCAAGGAAGAAGAACTCTATTTTCTCGCGCGGAGCGGAAAGATGCCGGACGAGAAACGGTTCAGGATCGACATGGACCCGTTCCTCGCGTTCAACATGATCGACGAGGAAATCGTGATCGAGGCCGAGAACCAGATCCAGGCCACCGACTTCACCTACTTCTATATCAACCGCAAGGTCGAGTATCCGCGATACCTTTGCGCGAAATGCCACGGTGAGAACAAGATCACCGATCCGTACGCGATGGAATGCCCCGAGATCACCATCGAGAAGATCGCCTATGAGGAGGATCTAAAATATCCGTACAGCCCGCTGTTCAACGTGAGGCACGCAGGCGAAGATGAAGAAATCGATTACTACGCATCGAGCAATTACGCCGAGAGTGTGACCGACGACTGGGACGATGAAGAAGACGATAATGCAACCATCTACCTCTCGATCTATTATTCCGGCTACGATTACCCTCACCGCTACTACTGGCCCTATTACCGCTACCACATCATCACATACAGTGACCCGTGGATGTGGGACCCGTACTGGGGCTTTGGCTTTACATGGTACTGGGGTGATTATTACTATCATCACCGGCCGTTCTACACGTGGTGGTACCCGTACGACGGTTACTGGGCATATCATTACTGGCATGACTGCTGCGGCTGTTACTATACCTACAACAATTACTCGAGGCGTCATATCTACGCCGACCGCTCGCTCACAAAAAGAAACCTGAGCTACAAGAGGACACTTAACAAGACCAGCCGGGATCGTACAATCGCGGATTCGCGGCTCGGAAGAAAGCAAAGAACCGAACGCGACTCCCGCGTCGTTGCGCGGTCCTCACTGGCAAAACGGGTTTCCCGCGGGGATTCCGGCAGGCTGTCCAGGACCCGGCGAACAATCGATGCGGGGAGATCGAAGGAACTCCGGAGACGCGTCATCTACGGCGGCGATCAGCGTGCCCGGCGGACACGTGACACACGCGATGCGAAACATACAAGGGATGCGAGAGATACGCGGCCGGCGGACATCAGGAAAGACAGGGGCAAACGTGACGCGCTTAAGGGGCGCGATACGAAACGCCGTACCACCGACCGGACGAAACCCTCAAAAGAAACAAGGTCCTCCAGGAGATTGAAAACGAAACCGAGAAGCAAATCGGGATCGAGTGACAGCAGTTCCCAATCAGGAAAATCCGTCAGGAGGCCCTCCAAGTCGAGCGGAAGCTCGAAAAGCAGCCCGCGGTCCAAACGATCATCACCTGCCCGGAATCCATCCGCCAGGCGCAGCCCGTCTAACTCCGGGTCTTCGTCCCCATCCCGCCCATCGGGCCGCGGCTCGTCTCGGGGAAGCTCATCAAGCCGCTCTTCTCGAAGCAGCGGCGGCTCGAGCAGTGGACGGAAGAGGTAACCGCGGCAGCCCCTGCCGGGAACAACGGCTGTAACATTCCGCACGGATACCCGATCAACCGGCTGCCGGAAGGCGGCCGGTTGATCTTAACAGATGCAACAGCGCCGGATTCCCCCACACGGGCGGAACCCGGCACAAGGACGGACCGATGGACGAAACAACACGGTCCCGGATCGGCCTGGGACATTTCCCCGTGCTCGGTTTGATAGCACCGGAGCTCGACGTTCACTACACGATGCGAGCGGGAGGCGTCAGCGACCATCCCTTCGACTCGCTCAATCTCGGTGAGGGGCTCGGTGACCGGCCCGGGAACGTGCGGGAAAACAGGCGCAGGGTCCTGACATCTCTCCACATCCCACTATCCCGGCTGGCACGGGCAGACCAAGTGCACGGCAGCAGGATCGCCGTCGTCAACCGCGGCGGCCTGTACCGGGGAACCGACGGCTTCATCACGAAGACCCGTGGACTGGCGCTGGCGATCAGCACGGCCGACTGTCACCCGCTCGTTATCTACTCGCCCCCGGAGAAGGTGCTCGCGGCGCTTCACGTCGGGCGCCGGGGCGCGAAGCTGGGAATCATCCCCCGTGCGATCAGTCTGCTCACGACGAAATACAGGGTGAAGATCGACCTTGCCATCGCCCTTCTCGGACCCGGGATATGCCGCCGGTGTTACCCGGTAAACGCACGCATCGCGTCGGGGTTTCCCGAAACATCGATTCACGTACGGGACGGAACACCGCATCTCGACCTGCGCCGGTTCTGTATCGGGGAACTCATCGCCGGCGGGATGCAGAGGCGGAACATACATGTGTCCCGCCATTGCAATTCGTGCGAGCCGGAACACTTCTTTTCGCACCGGAGGTACGCGGGCAGGACCGGACGCCACTGGACCCTTGCGGTCATGAGAGCGTAAGGAGCGTTACTTCCCGAGCTTCCGGCGGACCGACTCTACCTTCCCTTCCATGGTCAATGCCTTGTCCTTCCGGTCGTCTATGATAACGGTTGTCAGAACACGCTTTGCACCACTCTCGAACGGCACCCCGTGCAGCTCTTCGATCACCTTAAGGATAAGCCGAAGGTCTCCCTCGAGAATCGTCGCCATGGGGGTCAGCCGGTACTTCAACTCCTCGACGTTCGCGAGCACCTCGTGACACCGGGCCACGTACGGGCTCACGCTCGTCGTACCCGTCCCGACGGGGATGACCGAAACGGAACATATCGCCATATCGAAGGCCTCCTTTCTCCGTAAACACCGGATATATTCTACATCACACCGCCCCGGTACAGCAGCCCATAAGTGTGACGAACACGTTGACTTAAATATCCCGATGGGTATATTGTTCATATAACTACCGTTCAGAAAAGGGTTTTCGCATGGGCCGGGGCAACAACGATATCAAGCCTTTCATCGTCATGGATGTTCTCGAACGGGCTCAATCACTCGAACGCCGCGGTATATCGATCGTGCACCTCGAGATCGGAGAACCCGATTTCCCCACACCTAAATGCATCGTGGATTCCGGAATCGCCGCATTGAACGCCGGCAAGACACATTACACCGACAGCCGCGGCATCCTGGAACTCCGGACCGCCGTCGCGGCCTACAGCAACGGGAGGTATGGCACCACCATCACCGGGGAGCAGGTTCTCGTCACGATGGGCACATCGCCCGCGCTCCTGCTCGTCCTGTCGACGCTGATCGATGAGGCGGGCACGGAGATTATCCTCGGGAATCCTTACTACCCCTGCTATCCAAACTTCATCCGGTATCTCAACGGAACCCCCCGGTTCATCGACACGAGGGAAGAAGACGGCTTTCAGCTGAAACCGGGTGACGTGGAACGTGCAATCGGCCCGAGGACAAAGGCAATTCTCGTGAACTCGCCTTCAAACCCGACCGGGACCGTGATGCCCCGCAAGGACTTAGAGGCAATATGCAATCTCGGCGTGCCCGTAATCAGCGATGAGATCTATCACGGGCTGGTGTACGGTGAGAAGGAACATTCGTCGCTCGAGTTTACGAGAAACACCTTCGTTCTGAACGGTTTTTCAAAGCTGTTCGCCATGACCGGCTGGCGGCTCGGCTATATCATCGCTCCGAAAGAACGCGTGCGCCGGCTCCAGATACTGCTCCAGAACATCTTTATCTCTCCCACTGCATTCGTCCAGCATGCCGGTGTGACCGCCCTGTCCAATGAGGTCCCGGAGATCGACGAGATGAGAAAACAGTACGACGCGCGGCGGCGCTACCTTCTCGACGCCCTTCCCGGGATCGGGCTCGCGACCGCCGTCGAACCGAAAGGGGCATTCTACTTCTTCGTCGGTGCCGGCCATATCAACGGAAACTCGTACGAACTGGCATTCGACATACTGGAGAAAGCGGGTGTCGCCATTACACCCGGCATCGATTTCGGAAGCCGGGGCGAGGGACACCTGAGAATATCCTACGCCAACTCGCTCGAGCAGATCGCGGAAGGCATGAGAAGACTTGAACGATACCTTGAAAACTGCGGAGGCACCCCATGAACCAGGGAAAGAAAGGTGGGATCGGCGTGAAGAGAACAGTGGCCTGTCTTGTGGCGGTGATGCTCGCCATCCCCGCCGGTTGCGCCGGCGCGTTTCCATTCAGTCTCTCGGTGCGCGGCGGAATAGGAATGGGATACTACTCGATGAGCGATCTGAACGCACATATCGGCCTGGTCCGACAGCATTACCACGTGGCCATGGACGATCTCGCGAACGGGATCAACGTGAATCTCCACGGACGGATATGGTTCATAGACCGCATCGCCGCCTCGGTGGGATACGAACATTTCTGGGGTGACACATCTCCCCGGATGTCCGACGAATCGATCACGTACAAGACGCCGTGCGACGTGTACAGCATCGGCGGCGTGCTCAACGTGCTCACACTCCCGAAGCTGCTCGATCTCAATCTCGGTGTCAACTTATGTTACGTTCGCTCTATCTTCGGGACGAATATCTTCACCGGTTCGAGACTCCTCGAGTTCAAGGGAAACGATAACGGCTACGAGGTCTTCGGAGAAGTGGCCACCGGTTTCTTCCTCCCCGTCGAGGTCGGCATGCAGCTCGGGTACAGGGGGCTGAAGGTGGACGAGCTAAAGGACAGGTTCAATCAGACGTTCGACGAGTATACCGGTTCGGGACTCACCGATTTCTCGATCAATTACAGCGGCGTGTACTTCTACCTGTTCACCGGCATCAGGATATAGGAATCGTCCCTCTTCCCCAACACGGAGGGACTGGATGAAGCCGCGTACCGTCTCTACTACCTGGGAGAATCTCTCCCGCTCTGGTGGAGCCTCGCTCTCTCTCGGCGCCTGCCTCGGGGGGAACGGCACGCTCGTCGGCGCGTCGGCAAACGTTGTGATCGCGGGATTCAGTGAGAAGACGAAGACACCTCTCAATTTTAAGAATTACTTCCGTTACGGCTTTCCCCTGATGCTTATCTCCGTGGCGATCTCGGCTGTCTACATACTGGTCCGGTACCTCCTGTTCAGGTAGCCCTTCACGCAGAATAAGTCAAAAAAACAGAGGGAGGCGCGCGGCCTCCCCCCGTTGGGGAAAGATGAGACGGCGAGCTCAGATCCCCTTTTCCTCCTTGATGATCTTGATCTCCCTGTAATCACCCCTGCCATGGCCTCCACAGCGGCCCGGTCCGTGTCCCCTGCCCTTTCCCGCACCGTGGCGGCTGCCCGGACACCGCATCATCATCCGCCCGCGATCGCCGCTCTCATGGCGGCCCGCACCCATCCGGCGGTGGTGCTTCATAAACTCTTTCCACTCCTCGGCGGAAAGGACCTTCCGCACATCGAGAAGATGATCGATGCGTTTCTTCATCATCATTTTCTTCAAGGCGTGCATCTCGTCCGCGATTTTCTCGAGGGCACGGCGGCTGGGATCATCCTTCGAGAGCTCCTCGTGCATCTTCTCCCGAAGCTGCTCGAGTTCCGCTTTGAGATCGACACTTGCAAGCTGATGCTCGAGTCGCAGTTTCTTCAGTTCCACCCTGTCCTCGAACTCGAGGCAACCCTCCCCGGCCGGCCGGCGGTATCCACGCGCAAGTGACAGCTGGGGAATCAGCAGCAGGAATGCTAGTGCCGCAACCACGATTACTCTGGTCCGCATGGCGCTCCTCTCTTTCCCGCAGGACCGCCGGCAGGCCATGGTTTTCTCATCATGAACCCCGGTCCCATCCTGCGCTTCATGTAGTGTAATAACCGAACCCGTTCCTCTCCGCTGAGAATCGAATTTGCCCGAAGAAGCCGCTGCACGATTATCTTCTCGAGTTCACCCTGAAGAATGGAGATTTCCTCGACCTTGCGGAGAACCGCCTGCTCGTCGCTCTCCTCGTCCCACAGCAGCTTCATCATCTCGCGCCGGGACTGGCGGAGGCGGCGGCCGAGTTCCCCGGTTTCTTCCCCCGACGCAACCAGGATACGTTCGAACTCGGCGGCCCGCTCGCCCTCCAGTCCTATGTGCCGGGCAATGCGGCTGCATCCCCTGCAGAACAGGGCACTCCGGCTCCCCTCGTGATGATTCTCCGGCCCGTGCAGCCGTTCCTTCATGACCCACCCGTAGGCAAGTGTCGCGACAACGGCGAGGTTGAACGATAGAGAAACGATCAATGCGCCTTTCAGTGCTTTATTACCCATCGTCGCCTCCTTCGGTCGCCGCTACGAGAATCTCCCCGAATGAACCGGGCGGATAGTCGTCGAGCTGCTCGAGTCCGAGCACTTCCTCCACCCCGTTGCCGTTTTCCGCCAGCATGGCCTCGTTCAGGGAGACCCCTGCTCCCAGACCAAGCAGCATGATCAGGACAGCCGCCGCGGGAACGGCGATACGGTACCACCAGGCGGCGGCATCGCGGTTGCGCCCTTCGATCTCCGCCATGACCGCGGCGAGGATCGCCGGGGGCGGACCGGCTTCGGGAAGTTCCCTGTGACACGCCGCCGTCTCGAGCAGGACCAGGCGGTACCCACGGCATTCCGGGCACTCCCCGAGATGCCGCTGCAGTTCATCCTGCCCGCGGGCGTCGAGCTCACCGTCAAGCTCCCTGGATAACATCAGACGAAACCGGTTGCAATCCATCTCTGGCTCCTTCTTCTACTATCTGTAAACGCATGAAGGTCCAATATCCTCCGAAAAAAAATCATGGGTTTCTATTATTACAATTAACTCGTTATTTCGCATCATGTTACAATTCATCTTTTCCCCGGAACGCCCGCAGATCGTGTGCAAGTTTCTCGCGCGCGCGAGAGATCATCGACTCGACCGCGGGGACGCTTTTCCCCATCACCTCCGCTATCTCCCTGTATGACAGACCCCGCCCCACCCTGAGCTCGATCGCCGCGCGCTGGCCGGCTGGAAGGCGCAGCAGCGCTTCCACGTACGCACCCTTCAGCTCCCCGCGCTCCGCCGCCTCATCCGGCATCCCGCCCACCCCATTGGATGCCGGCTCGAAACCATCTTCGGAGAGAACCTCGAGTGACCCGGTCCCGCGGCGCCTCCGCTTCCTCGCAAAGCTGACCGCCATATTGGCAGCGATACGGTATAAATAGGTCTTGAACGACGAGGACGGACGGTACCTCCGGGCCGAACGGAACATGTTGATAAAAAGCTGCTGGGTGAGATCCTCCGCATCCTCGATCGACCCCGTGGAGCGGAGGAAGAAATTGTAGACAGGCTTCTGGTATCTTTCCATCAAGATCCGGAATGCCCCGGTATCACCCCGTGACACCTGCAGCATGAGGTCCACATCATCACGCATCGGTTATTACTCGACGTTAATCTCTTCGGAGATCTCGAATCTCCCCTTTTCTTTCCTTTTCACTTTGCATGCGGGAATCAGGGGATCGTGTTCGAAAAACAGGATCCACCCCTCGTCGGCGGCGCTGCCGAGCATCTCGATCTTTTCCTCGAGCGTGCTCAGGGGGAAGTGATCGTATGCCATGATAAATGGCGGTCTCACGTGCGAGGCGAGCGGGATGAGGTCGCCGCAGTAAAGCAGGTTTTCGCTCTCCGTGTTGACGAGAACGACCTGGTGGCCGGGCGTGTGGCCGTTCGTGGGAATTACCGTGACACCTGGAAATATCTCCTCACGGCCGTCGACAAGCACAAGTCCGCCGGCTTCCTCGATAGGCCTGTAATTATCCGGAAAGAAACTGGCCCTGTCCTTCGCATTCGGCGCGAGTGCGGCTTCCCATTGTTTCCGCTGCACGTAATGCACGGCGTTCGGAAGCGAAAGCTGAAGTTTTCCCCCGTCATCTATGTACGTGTACCCGCCGGCGTGGTCAAAATGCAGATGCGTAATGATCGCTTCAGTTATCGAATCAGGATCGACGCCGCTGTCGACAAGCGAAGCTCTCAGCCCGACTGTTTCGATCTTGTAGTTCCGCAGCATCTTCTCGTCATTCTTGGTTCCCGCACCGCTGTCGACGAGCAGCCGGCGCCCGTCACCCTCGAGGTACAGGGCACGCATTGCCATCGAGATCCTGTTGTTCCCGTCCGCGGGGTTCGTCTGTTCCCACAGCACCTTCGGAACGACACCGAACATTGCGCCGCCGTCGAGCCGGAACTTCCCCGTCTCTATCGACCGTATGGTGAACCTGCCAAGTTTCATACATCGTCCTCCACAATGACAGCGGTTCCATAGGCAAGCAGCTCCGCCGCGTTATCCATCATCGACGCGGTTGTGAACCGCAGTGTAACGATGGCATTCGCGCCAAGCTCCTTTGCCGCGGCCGCCATCCTGTCGAGCGCCTGCTCCCGGGATTCCGCGATCATTTTCGTATATTCTACAATCTCCCCACCGGCGAGGTTCCGTAAAGATGCCATGATGTCTCTGCCGATGTGACGGGCCCGTATCGTATTACCGCGCACAATGCCGAAAACCCTGGTGATCTTTTTTCCGGGAATCGTGTCTGACGTAACGATCAACATTCCAAGCACCGCCTTTCCAGTAAATTATTACCTCTGAATATCTTTGTATCTGTCGGTTTTGTACTGGTGAGCCCTCTCCCTGATCACCGACACGAGCAGGAGAGCAAATCCCACGCCGAGGATGACCGCGGCGGTTTTCTCCACCGTGATCTCCCCGAAAAACCTGACGAACCTGGACATTTCGTAAACGAGAAGCATGACGGCGCCGATGACGATCATTATCCAGGCCGTCTTCCTCTCGATACGCCGGTAGACGCTCTTCCAGTAATCCTCCCAGAATCGGTCAGTCGGATCCTTCATGGCAACACTCCCCGTAAGACACCGCAGCGCGCGCATCTCCTCAAGAGCCCGGCGGCACTGATCGCAATCCTCGAGATGCTTCTCGAATCCCGTACGCTCGGCTTCGGTCATCTCACCATCGAGGTACCGCATGCCTTCCTGTTCCATTCGAGAGCAGGACATATCTATTCATCCCCTTCCAGACCGTGAACTGCTCCATCCCTGCGGAGCGCCTTGAGCAGCGCCCTGCGCGCGTAGTACAGCCTGGACATCACGGTCCCTTCCGAGATACTCAGGACAGCGGCGATCTCCCTGTATGGCATATCGTGAAACTCGCGGAGTGTAATGATCTCCCGGTGCTCGGGGGAAAGGGACTGCAGGGCTCTCCACAGGGCTTCACGGTTCTCCTGTTTCATAACAAGCCTGTCCGGCGCGGCGCCGTGGTCCTCCCGCTCCACGAGAACATCGAGAGAGATCTCTCTCCGCCTTCTTTTGCCCAGGATGAAGTTTATACACCTGTTCTTGAGAATACGGTAGAACCAGGGAAAGAACGGTTTCTTCACATCGAAACTCTTTCGCGCATGATGGGCGGCGATGAACGCCTCCTGGGAAAGATCCTTCGCATCATCCGGGTTTCCCACAAGTCCAAGAGCGATCGAGTAGGCCATTCTCATGTTGTTCTTGACTATCATCTCGAAAGCCCTCACGTTTCCCTTTTTCCAGGCTATCAGTACATCTTTCGAAATGCCTGCTTCTGCATCCATCATCTTCATTCTACTATACATACGGAGCCTGTCCGTTATTCGAAAAAAAATACCCTCCACGGGTGAACATACCGATTCCAACCATTTATTATTTTCCGCGTTACGTCTATTCTACGGGAAGCTCGTCCCCGCCTTACACTTCTGCCTGCTCCCCGGCACACTCCCCCGCTGCGTCCGGTGCACGATGCATCAGCCACTACGCCCGGGGTAATCACTCCTCTTCGTTGCCGGATACCTGGCGCATTGCGATCTTCCCGATTACGGGAAGCTCGTACATCCGTTCCATCAACGCCTGGTACATCATGAAAACCCAGACGGCCAGGACAAACAGGTAAAGGAGCACGTTCAGCACCGGGATCCAGGAGAATATGGCCGATAGTACGACGAAAACGATCCAGAGCAGGATCGATTGCACCGAGTGAAAGCGGACCAGCCGGTTCTCCTTCTCGAGAACCAGGAAGAACACCCCCCCGAGAAATGGAATGAAATAGGCCAGAAGACTTGCGATGCCGCTCGGAACCGATGTCGTCTGCTTATGGTCGTTATCCATCATCGAACCTCCCCTGACAGGTATAATAGGCAATAATGGCGGCATTATAAATGACAGTTCCGGCGGCAATAGAGAAATCGTATCCCCGCCACCCGTTCCGGGATCACGATCCCATACCCTCGTGCGGACCGGGAAACGGCTTTCAGGCCTTTCTGACCTTGAATTTCCTGTCGATCATCTTGAGTTTGTCGACGATGCCGCCGTACTCGAGCTCGTCGTAGCCGAGCATCGCCGGACCGGAAAAGCCCTGCTCCCTGATATCGATCGCCTTCTGCGATACGCGTCCGCGCACGTAATCCCAGAATGGATGATCGAACGCGTCGGCGGCCTCGGTGAGCTTCCCTTCGTGCACGCAGAATGCCGCGCAAGTGACGACCGGCGGGCCGTCGAAGTACGAGATTGTCGAGTTCTGTTTCACCGGCATCAGCGGTCCGTTGTGGCTTCCCCTCATGAATCCCGCCACGAAATGACCCTTCACGTACGGCGAGAGGAGCTCGCCGGCAGCGGGGAACTCGCCCTGCACACGGGCCAGCATGACCGGGTCGTCCTTTCCCGTGTACTTGCCCGCGATGTTGTGCAATCTGGTGGTGCTGATCGACGCCGCTATCTCTCCCGAAGCACCCGAATAGATCTTCTCTACTACGAAGCGCTGGTTGTCCCGCAGCAGGGCTGCGATATCATAGATTTCCTCCGGCGAGTTGAGGGAGATAACGCGGTCCCCCTCGAGATATGAGACATCCATGATCTGGAAGGTGAATCCCTTCGACATCTTGGGGCTGAGTATCAATCCACTGCAGTGCATCGGGTCGGTGAATCCAAGGTAGAGGGGCAGGTTGTATGCTCCGGGATCTGTCTTGTCGGCGGCGAAGAACAGGAAAGGTTCATTCGGCCTTTCCTCGAACTCCATCTCGGCGACGGCGGGACCCATCCCCTTGACGTTTCCACTGAAAGCGTCCTTCAGCAGATCCTGCCCCGCACCGTAGAGACCCATTTCCTTTGCGAGTTCGGTGCCGGCCTTGAATGCCTCCCAGGCCATCTTGTGGATCTCCTCGTTCCCCTCACCACGGCTGTGACTCATCAGGATGGCGATGTCGTCACCGGTAGAACTGAGGTAGTAATCGTGAATAAGCTTCGTGCCCTTATCCTCGATGTAATCCCTGACCCGAGCCTTGAGCCGTTCGCCCGGTTTGATATGCCCGCCAATCGAACCGATGTCGGCTTTGATGACCGAAAGTGTCACCTTCATGCCAGCCCTCCCGGAATAAAGTCTATCGATGTAATGATCTATTCTATACGGGATTACTAAATAAGACAATAATAAAATATTCCGCGGCGGCACACAGTACCCGCTTGCCCTGCATACAGTTACACGGTCACCTTTCAAAACGCTATTGCCGGATATCGAGGGTCATCCCGTCACTGGCGGCGGTAACAGAACCGGTGAAGTGCTTCCTGACCGCGGCGACAGGATCGTAACCGTCGAAGAAGGGATAGATATGCACGAGGATAACTTCGCGCACGCCGGCTTCGGCGGCAAGTGCGCCGACATCGGAAGGGGTCATGTGGCCGGGCGCTCGTTCATCGTCGGGAAAGGAGCATTCCGACACGAGGATATCCGAACCGCGGGCGAGCCCGACGAGGCTTTCCGTGTATTCCGAATCACCTGTATAAATGACACTCGAACCCGCAGCTTCCACCCTGTAAGCGAGCGCCGCATCGTCTCCGTGTACCGCCTCCGCGGCAATTACCCTGGTATCGCCGTCGATTACGACGCCGGGGACCGTCTCGATGATCTCGATGTACTCGTTCCCGCTGATCGTCGACATGAACAACTTGTTCCACCTGCCCACGAGTTCCGCAAGGCCGTGCGGACCGTAGCAGGTAATTCTTTTCCCCTGCGGGAAGAGTCGGTCGTTATGCACGGCAGAAAGCAGGTGCCCGATGCCTAGTGAATGATCAGGATGGAAATGAGTAA
>DAOVFR010000111.1 GCA_030672805.1 Candidatus Krumholzibacteriota bacterium | reverse complement strand
TTGGAGGATATAACAGACCGTAAGATGAAAGATTTACCGCCGGAAGTCGAGAAAAAAGAGCTTATAACGTGGAGATTGACATGGGTCTCAATTTAAATTAATCTATTTAAGTATCTTAGACTGATTTATCCCGGGGAGAGGGTATTCGTGAATATGCATAATGAATTGATGCTGAGCGTTTCGGGTGCAAGGGGTATCCTGGGATGGGGGATGAACCCCGAGGTGGCGGCGCGCTTCACGGCCGCATTCGGCAGGATCATCGATGGGGGGACGGTCGTCGTCGGACGCGATTCGAGACCGTCGGGCCCCATTCTCGCCGATGCCGTGTTCTCGGCCCTCAGGTTCCAGGGAATCGATGTCGTTGACCTGGGACTTGCCGCGACGCCAACCGTCGAGATCATGGTGCCGGAACTCGGCGCGTCCGGTGGGATAATCATCACGGCGAGTCACAATGGTCCAGAGTGGAACGCACTGAAATTTCTCGGTAGCAGCGGAGAATTCCTCGGGGTTGATGAGATTGCGGAGCTGAAGAGACTCGCCCTCGGCGAGGGGCAGGTCTTCCTCGAGCCCGGACGGTACGGCGCCCTGTCGACTCACAGCGGTGCCGACGGGATTCACATCGGCAAGATCCTCGATCTTGAAAGGATCGATGCTGATGTAATATCCCGGGCGGCTTTTACCGCTGTGATCGACTGTGTGAACGGTGCTGGGAGCAGGATCGTTCCTCTCCTTCTCGGCAGACTCGGCGTATCGGTCGAAGAGCTCCACACGGATCCGGCCTCTCCTTTTCCACACGATCCCGAACCCCGCCCCGCAAACCTCGTCGAGCTTGCAGAAACGGTGAAATCGCGCCGGGCGAATATTGGTTTCGCCTGCGATCCGGATGCAGACAGGCTTGTTCTCGTCGACAGCGGCGGGAACGTATGCAGCGAGGAATTGACACTGGCAGTGGCGGCCGAATACGTGCTGAGGGGGGAGAGGGGACCGGTAGCGGTCAACCTGTCGACGACACGGATAATCGATGAGCTTGGAAGGCGGCACGGTGTTCCCGTTCACCGGTCCATGGTAGGGGAGGCGAACGTTATCGCGGTGATGAAAGAGAAGGGCGCCGTTGTCGGTGGAGAGGGAAACGGGGGAGTGATCTACCCTGCCATTCATTACGGGCGTGATGCGATGGTGGGCATAGCCCTCGTGCTCCAGGCCCTGGCCGAGGAAGGCATATCGCTTCGGGAGATGGTCTCGGACTTTCCCGGGTACGTCATGGTGAAGCAGAAATATCCGTTTGACGGTGACTGGGAAGCAGTCGAGAACGATCTCAGGAAGCATTTCCGCGGGAACATGAACGGCATCGACGGAATAAGAATAGATATGGCCGAAGGGTGGATACATGTGAGAAGATCAAATACCGAACCGGTTGTCCGTATAATCACGGAGGCCGGCACGGGGGAAGACGCGTCGCGAATGGTGGAGAAAGCGGCTTCCATACTGAAGATGCACGATAAGTAGTGGGACCGAGATAGATCGTGCGGCTGTGATACGGTGCACGGAGGAGCGATCATGTGCGGAATAATCGGATATGTCGGGAAGAACTGCGATATCGGACAGATCCTGATCGAGGGGCTGAAGCGGCTCGAGTATCGGGGGTACGATTCGTCTGGTATCGCCATTGTTCAGGACGGTCAACTGGTCTGGGAGAAGACCTCCGGGAAGATTGCCAAGCTGGAAAAAAGGCTCAGGGGAATCGATCTGGCGGGATCCCTTGGCATCGCGCATACGAGGTGGGCCACGCACGGTGAACCCAACAGGGTGAATGCGCATCCGCATTTCGATTCCGCACAGCGGCTGGCGCTTGTCCATAACGGGATCATCGAAAATTACTTGACCCTGAAGAAATCTCTCGAGGCGGAGGGGCACACATTCATAACGGAGACGGATACCGAGGTGCTCGTCCACCTGATCGATCGGTTCTACAAAGGCAACGCGCTCGAGGATGCGGTTCAGCAGGCTCTGAAGATGGTGGAGGGTACGTACGGTATTCTCGTCATTTCCGCTGAAGAGCCGGGCAAGATCATCGGTGCGAGAAACGGATCTCCGGTGGTCGTCGGTATAGGCGAGGGGGAGTACTTCATCGCCAGTGACGTGGCGGCGATTCTCAAGCATACACGTCAGGTCATCTACCTCGAGGATCATCAGATGATCGTCGCTACCCCCGATAATTTCACGACGGTCACCATCGAGAACGAGTACGTCGAGCATATCGTGCAGGAGGTTGACTGGGACCTCGAGATGATCGAGAAAGGCGGGTTCCGGCACTTCATGCTCAAGGAGATCCACGAACAGCCCGAGACGATCAGGAACGCCATGCGCGGACGGCTGATCCACGATACGGGCGATGCCAAGCTTGGCGGCCTTGCGATGGCGGAGAAGGAGTTGAGGGACGTTCGAAGAATTGTGCTGCTTGGATGTGGAACGAGCTGGCATGCCGCGCTTATCGGCAAGTACATGATCGAAGATAAATCAAGGATCCCGGTCGAGGTGGAGTACGCGAGCGAGTTCAGGTACCGCAACCCCGTGATAGAGAACGGCACGATATGTTTCGCCATTAGCCAGTCCGGTGAGACGGTTGACACGCTCGCTGCAATGCGCGAGGCCGGCAAGAGAGGCGCAAAATGCATGGGGATCGTGAACGTCGTCGGGAGCACCATCGCCCGCGAGTCCCATTGCGGAGTCTATATCCACGCAGGTCCGGAGATAGGTGTAGCATCGACGAAAGCCTTCACGTCGCAGATAACGGTGCTCGGTCTCCTTGCGCTGCTCCAGGGGAGGATGAGGAATATCTCTTCGGCCGAGGGACAGAGGATCATCGAAGCGATGGAAAAGCTTCCCGACCAGGTGGCCGAGATACTCCGGACAAACGATGAGATAAAAGGTATCGCCGAGAAATACGCACACCACAACAACTTTCTCTACCTTGGACGGGGGGCGAACTACCCGGTTGCCCTCGAGGGGGCTCTGAAACTGAAGGAAATCTCGTATTTACATGCGGAAGGGTACCCGGCCGCCGAGATGAAGCATGGTCCGATCGCCCTGATCGACGAGAACATGCCGGTTGTCTTCATTTGTCCAAAGGATAATGCATACAAGAAGATCCTTGGCAACATCAGTGAGGTCAAGGCGAGAAAAGGCAAGATCATCGCGATCACGAACGAGGGCAACAATGAGGTTGTCGAGATGGCGGATCATGTTATCTATATTCCGAGGAACCTCGATTTTCTCTATCCGGTCCTTGCCGTGATCCCGCTTCAACTGATCGCCTACCATATTGCCGTTCTTCGCGGCTGCAACGTTGATCAGCCGAGGAACCTGGCAAAGAGCGTGACGGTCGAA
The DNA here is from genome assembly GCA_030672805.1 of Candidatus Krumholzibacteriota bacterium. GTDB lineage: Bacteria > Krumholzibacteriota > Krumholzibacteriia > Krumholzibacteriales > Krumholzibacteriaceae > DAOVFR01. The sequence continues at coordinate 4,506 of DAOVFR010000111.1, read as the reverse complement.
TAGGGCCGCCGGTCAGTGAAAATGGGATATTCAACAAGAGGGAGGGATGATGAAGGAAATAATCAGTACCGGTTCGGCACCTGCCGCGGTCGGCCCATACAGCCAGGCGGTAAAGGCCGGTGGGTTTTTGTTCGTATCGGGCCAGCTCGGTCTCGATCCCGTAACGGGGAAGATGGTCGAGGGTGGTATAGAGGGTCAGACGGAAAGGGCGCTGGGGAACCTCTCGGCCATTCTCGCGGCCGCGGGCGTTGATATCGGATCGGTGGTAAAGACGACTGTCCTGCTGGCCTCGATCGAGGATTTTGCCGCGATGAACAAGGTGTATCAGGGTTATTTCCCCGGTGACCCTCCGGCACGGGCGGCGTTCGAGGTGGGCAACCTGCCTCTCGGCGGCCTTGTCGAGATCGAGGCTGTAGCGTACATGGGGTGAGTACCCGCTATTCAGGGGCACGATTATCGATTATGGTACATGGCCGGGAATGGATGGGTTCTGGTGGACCTCGAGGACTTCAAATCCTTCTGCTGGGTGCTAAAACCATCCGGGGTGGGTTCGATTCCCACACATTCCCGCCATTATTTTCAGGACTGACCTGGCGCTGCCATGCGATGCTCCTTATGCTTTGTGCCGTCATACTGGTTTTCCCGCCCGTAGATTCGAACGCGTTCACGTTTCCGGGCCGCCCCGGCTGTTTCAGCAGGGAATCCTGGCTGCCCGTGTCAGGCGACACCGCTGAGGTCGAGCTGCATGACAAGCTCTGGACAACGGAGGAGCTCAAGGCAATGCTGGTCAGGGAGTCGGAAGGTGCCATCATCGAGGGAACTTCCTGGCAGCGGCGGAAGAACGCGAAGGTGGCGATGCTCTGTTCCTTCCTTGTGCCCGGTCTCGGACAGTTCTACAACGAGCGCCCGGTCAAGGCAATGCTTGTTCTTGGTGTCGAGACGTTTTACATTACGAAGATACTGGAGAATCACCGTAAGGCACAGAGGAGGGAGAGGGAACGGGACCGTTTTCCGGCTGATTCACCGTTCTGGTACAAGGAGAACATCTGGGTCGAAGAGTACAAGGAGCGGACGATCGACTGGATCTGGTGGACCGCCGGGGCCATGGTCGTTATTGTTCTTGATGCGTACGTCGATGCGCATCTTTTCGACATGAGGTTCGGGATCGAGGGCCAGACGGCCGGTGAGGACGCGGGCCTGGTATTCGTGCTGCGTTTCTGAGATAAAGCCCGGAGGATTCAAAGGAGATTTGTGTCCCGGGCATATGTGGTATGGTAAGCGGAGACGGACAGCCGTTTCACTTCGTAAGCCCTGTATGACATGATTTGAATGGAGGATTCGATGAGCCGACAGGAAAAGGCAGCGAAGAAATCGAAACTGAGGGAATACATCGAGATCATAGTTACCGCAGTGGTGCTTGCACTGTTCGTCCGTGCTTTGATAATCCAGAGCTATCATATTCCTTCCGAATCGATGGAGGATACACTGCTGAAAGGGGACTTTCTCTTCGCGAACAAGTTTATATATGGGGCGAAAGTACCGTTTTGTGACTGGCGCTTTCCCGCGGTCCGCAAGCCAAAGCCGGGTGACATAGTTATTTTTAAATTTCCCGGGGACAGGAAGACCGACTATATCAAGAGGTGTGTCGCCGTCGAGGGGCAGACCATCGAGTTAAAGGGAAAGAAAATGTTTGTCGATGGTGTGCAACTGAAAGAGGACTTTGCGAAATACACCCACAACATGCCGAGGAGAAACTACGGTCCGTTCACGGTTCCATCGGGGCACATTTTCGTGTTTGGTGATAACAGGGACAACAGTTACGATTCGAGATTCTGGGGATCGCTCGACATGAAACTTCTCAGGGGCAAGGCACTGTTCATATATTTCTCCATTGATTACAAGAAGCACTGGCTTAGGTTCAGTAGAATCGGAGATATTATAAAGTAACCGGATTCACGCGTCACTTCACCAGGGTGTGCGTCATGGCCATCGTGTTCCGTTTGAGCGGTGGGTCCGGATGAAGGTTCGCCTGCTCGGGTGATCCATGGGCTTGACAAGCATGTCTCGAATCTCTACATTTCATGAGAAATCGTAGCAGCCGGCATCGGAGAGTGCCACGGATGAAAATTGCCAGAAAATTGACTTCCTTAGAGTCGGAGATGCTCCACGGGGTCGTTGATCTGTATATCGATACGGGATGCCCGGTCAGCTCGAGGACCCTGAAGGCAAGGTGCCGGCTCGATATAAGTACCGCAAACATTCGCAAGATCCTGTTCAATCTGGAGATGCTCGGATACCTGTCGAAGCCCCACGTGTCGGCCGGCAGGGTGCCTACCGATAAGGGATACAGGCGGTACGTCGACTCGCTCGGAACGCCGGATCCCCTGAACCGCCGGATGATCGAGGCAATCAGGAAAAGGGTTGGGCGGGAGTGGGACGATGTGCGTGAGATCATGATGAAGACCTCCCGGCTCCTCGGGGATCTCACGAGCTACATGGGCCTGTTCATGGGTGTTTACCAGGCGTGCAGCATACTGGAACGGTTGCGGATCGTACAGACCGAGGGCAACCGCGGGTTGGTCGTGCTGTCCCTCAGGCCCTGGAAGGAAAGACATGTTTACATCGATTTTCCGAAGCGCTACTTGCCGTATGTCATGGATAGGGCCGTACAGATCATCAATGAGCGGGTCGCCGGGTTACCCGTCGATGTAGCATCGAAAAGCCTGGCGGAGTACCTCAAGACCGGAAGCGGTGCGGAGAAGGAGATCGCCCAGGCTGTCGCGGCCGAGGCGGAGTACCTGTTCAACAGGGATTACAACTTCGACTATTACTTTAGCGGAGGGGATAAACACGTTGCAGACGCTGGCTTTAACAGCCTGAGTGTTTTGCGGAACCTCGTAAGGATCATGGGCGAGAAAAGCCTCATTCTGCAGGTCCTGAAGAACAGGTTCGACCACGATCTGACCGTTACGATCGGGGGAGAGAACGAGATCGAGGAGATGGAAGCTTTTTCGGTTGTCACGAGGAGATTCAGCACCGATAAATATGACGGATTGGTCGGTATACTCGGCCCAACGAGAATGAGTTACGGTCTCGTGGTGTCATTATTGAATAGAATGGCCGAGGAATTGCAATGCTGATAATGATCTGTGTCGATATGACGCATTAATTTGCAGGAGGCATGATCCGGTGTCGAAAGGCAAGAAAGAGGATATCAGAGAAGATTCCGGTCTCGATGAGAAGGGGTTGAATGAGTTGATCTTCAGCATCGACAGTAATCCGGTGGAAAAGCGCGGAAAACCCGAAAAACGCAAACACGATGGCAAATCGGGTGTTTCGAACAAAGTGGCGGCCCGTGGAAAGGCCGGAACCGGAATGGCCGGGAAACGACAAGAGGGTGGTGAGAAACCTGCCGCCGCCGGGAAGCGCGCGAAGACCCCCGCAGCTGGAATGGAATTGGCGAATAAACGCAAGAAAGGAACCAGCCGCAAGGATTTATTCGATCTTATCACGAAAAAGAACCGGATGCTCCAGGACATGAAAAAAACAATCGGCGGTAAGGAGCAAGAGCTGGAGAAAAAGGAAGATAGGCTTCTCCGGCTTGCAGCCGAGTTTGAAAATTATAGAAAACGGACCCGACGGGAATGGGAATTGCATCAGAAAAGAGCGATTGCTGGACTTATTTTAAATATACTAGGGGTGTTAGACGATTTCGAGAGGGCGATAGAGACAGCAGGTGGGAAGACGGATGATCATTTTCATGCAGGGGTGAGGATGATTTATTCCAGCATGATCGCCGTTTTACAGAAAGAGGGTCTTCACGAGATAGAGGCCGAGAAAATGGTTTTCGATCCTCAGTACCACGAGGCGGTGAGCGAGATCGAGAGCGATGAGGTGGAGGAAGGAACGATCGCGCATGTGGTTCAAAAGGGATACATGCTGCACGATCAACTTCTAAGGCCTGCAAAGGTTGTTGTGGCTAAGAAAAGATAGCCTGATTTCCTGTTCATGGGATACAAGGGGAAATTCAATGAGTAAGGTAATCGGAATTGACCTGGGAACGACGAATTCGTGCGTGGCAGTTATTGAAGGCGGCGAACCCGTCATAATACCGAATACTGAGGGTGGCCGTACGACGCCATCCATCGTTGCACTGGCGAAGAACAACGAACGGCTCGTTGGGCTGCTTGCAAAACGCCAGGCAATAACGAATCCGGAGAATACTGTCTACTCGATCAAGCGGTTCGTGGGGCGGCGCTACTCCGAGGCGGAGGACGAGATCAAGAACATTGCATACAGGATCGAGAAGGGGAAGAAAGACGAGATCCTTATCAAGCTCAAGGACAAAACATACCGGCCCCCGGAGATATCAGCGATGATACTCCGGGCGATGAAGACGTATGCCGAGGAATATCTCGGTGAGGAGGTCACACAGGCCGTAATTACCGTGCCTGCGTACTTCAACGACGGGCAGAGGCAGGCGACGAAGGATGCCGGCAGGATCGC
>DAOVFR010000089.1 GCA_030672805.1 Candidatus Krumholzibacteriota bacterium | reverse complement strand
ACGTGATCCGTACCTGGCAAGGCGTATCGTCCCATCGGATCGAAAACACAACGGTTACCGCTACAGGGACGTCGAACAGCGTGATATTCGTCAGTGCCCTCTCTGCGGCGGCGGGGGAGAGGAACGTTGGGCATTCAACATGCTGACAAACGACGATTACAATGTGAAGTTTCACCCGGTGCGGATGTGGATGTACTGCCCGGCGTGCCACCACATCTTCGCGAATAACTACCCGGAGAATTTGGATGAAGTGCTGACCGGGAGCGCCAACGAGCAATATGAAAGCCCCCGTGTGAACCTCCTCCCGTTCATCGGACAGATCATGTCGGATCTGCGGACACGCGCGCCTGGTGACAGGCTTCTCGAGGTCGGCATCGGCGCTGGTGAGATGTCGGCAGTTGCGAAGGAGTACGGGTTTCATGTGACGGGGCTCGAGATCCGTCCGGTCCACGCCGAGATGGTTTCCGGGATGCTCGGCATAGAGGTTCTTTGCGAGAATTTCAACAGTTACGAGTTCCCGCTGCGGTTCGATGTCGTGTGCATGGGAGATGTCCTGGAACACACGGAAGACCCCGTGACCGCGATCCGCAAGGTGAATTCGCTCTTGAACGATCGTGGTGTTCTCTGGATCTCCACGCCGAATTTCGAGAGCGCCTTTTCTCTGATCATGAAGGACGCCGATCCGATGAAACGGGTATGCGAACATCTGAATTACTTCTCACGACAGTCGCTCGAGAGAATCCTCCATGAGAACGGTTTCGAGATAACCGGATACAGGGTGTCGGCTCACTACAACGGCTCGATGGAGATCACATCGGTCAAGGTTCGCTGAGCCCTCGCTCATCTGCCCCGTGCCTGCTTGCGGAAATTATTTCCCCGCCACGCCGTCGATCGATGCTTGCCAGACCGGAAAGGCACGGGTAAACAGGCCCGGACGTGTGTCAGCCAATATCCGCGCTCCCGCCTGCCGGTCTTGCAATCAGTTGGCCCGTCGGCAATTCCGGCATCATCCTGCCGGTTGCCTTTCATCTCCGCCGACTTCCCACGCGTGTGGCACATCTCTTGTTTCATCCATGGTGGACATGCTGTCGAACAGATGCGGAACATGCGGAAAGGAAACCGGATGGGCAAGAACAAAAGCGGTGTCGTTATTGATCTTAAGGAGCTGAAGGACAAGCGGCGCGGCACTGTTTCCTGCTGCATCATCACACGCGACGAGGCAGAATTTGTTGCCGGGGCGATCGAGAGCGTCAGGGATCTGGCCGATGAGGTGATCGTTGTTGATACAGGTTCTCGTGATGACACCGTGGCGATAGCGCGTAAATGCGGCGCCAGGGTGTACAGTATGAAGTGGAACAACGATTTCAGCGAGGCGAGGAACAGCGCTCTCGAACGGGCAACGAAGGAATGGATCCTTATCCTGGACGCGGATGAAGCGATCGCGAAGGAGGACCACGAACGGATCCGCGATCTGATCCGGAAAAAACCCGATGGAGCATTTCTTTTCGACCAGTGGACGTACATGAACGATTCCGCGACGTTCGGATGGAAGCCCACCCAGGGAGAATCGGAGATGAGCAGGGGGGCACTCGGATATATCTGCAACCAGCAGGTTCGCCTGTTCAGGAACGAGAGCTTCATACGATTCCGGGGCGAAGTTCACGAGAATGTCGAGGCCGATCTACTCTCGCACGGTGTCAAGATGTACAACATCGACATTGTCATACACCACTACGGCAGGATCGACATTTCCGATCGGATCTACCGCAAGCACCAGATGTACCTGTCACTTGGCGAAAGGAAGCTCGAATCGAACCCGAGGAATACGAGGTACATCTACGAGATGGCGACGCAGCTTGTAGATCTCGGGCATATCAGTGAGGGTGCGGAGTATACGAAACGGGGCCTTGAACTCGATCCGGACAACTGGGAACTCCTGAATATACTCGGGATCATCCATCTAAAGCAGGGGGACTGGAAGGAGGCGGAGCACTGTTTCCGCAGTGCGCTGAAGTCCAGGTCGGACCACCCTGATCTGTACAACAATCTCGGTGTCGCCCTGATAGAGCAGAAAGACCCTGCCGCCGCGCTTCTCAGCTTCGAGGGCGGCCTGGAATTCAGCCCGGACAATGCTAATCTCCTCAGGAACGCCGCATCGGCGTGCCTCGGTCTCGAGCAGCTTGATAAAGCCTCGATGTACGTGACAGGATCGCTCGGGATCGATCCCTTCTCCGCCCGGTCGCACGCCATACTCGCTGATATCGCTCACCGGCGCGGAGATCTCGCCGGAGCGGTCGAATCGCTCGGCAAGATCCGTTTCCTGCCCGGTACGCCGCTCAAGGTATATCTAAAGACCATTCACCTCTACATACAGATGAGAATGGTCAAGGAGGCCGGCGAGATCGTAACAAAGGCGCTGCATGAATACACCGAACACGACGGGCTCCTGTACCTTTCGGGAAGGATCCACGAATTGAAAGGGAATGATGACGAGGCCATCTCGATTTACCAGCGACTGTACGCAACCAAACCGGGTGATGCCGATCTCGCCAACAGCATAGGGTGCATTCAGGAGAGACGTGGCAATTACAGGGATGCGCTCAAGTTCTTCAGCGAGGCGTTCCGGTTTTCCCCGTTCAACCTGCAGGTGGAGATGAACCTGGGAATCGTCATGGGGAAGCTGGGAATGGACGACGAGGCCGAGCATCATCTTCGGACCGTCATCCAGAGCGACGTGAACTACAGCGCCGCCCATAATGCGCTGGGCTGCCACCTTGCGGCGCGGAACAGGTACAATGAAGCGATATACTGCTTTTCGATCGCAATCGACCTCGAACCGCGAACCCCAAACTATTATTTCAATCTCGGACTGGCCTGCGAGAAACTGAACATGCATGGAAAAGCCATCGAGGTGTACGAGAAGATGGCATATATCGATCCGGGCTCCGCATCACTCGCCACTGCAAGGCTTCAAAGGCTCCGCGAGACCGTCATGTAGGAATTGCTCCCGCCTGTACTAAAGTTTCACGTAAAATGAGCGAATATATTATGGAAAAGGGGGTCTTTGGAGGTGTATGCATGGTTGACAAGACGCTCATCCTGGTAGTGGACGATTCGAATGCGATCAGGACCAGGATGAAGGAAATTCTGACCAGGCATGATTACAGTGTCATATTACGGGAGAACGGCCAGGAGGCGATTCTCGCCGCCCTCGAGTATGATCCCGACCTCATCGTTATCGATGTCAATATGCCGCACATGGGTGGTTACGAGGCGTGCAAGATCCTTAAACGCTACCAGCAGACAAGGATGATTCCCATCGCCGTGTTTACCGATAACAGGGAAATCGAGAAGAAGGTCAGATTCTTCGACATAGGTGTCGAGGACTTCATCGTAAAGGACGCGGACGAGGCTGAAGTCATAGCACGTATCTCGGGGCTTCTCAGGTGGAAAGAGAACAGGGACAGGACCGTCAGGGACAGGAACAGGCTGGAGAACCTGATTGACAGTCTCAGTGACATCGTCCTGATCACCGACACAAACGGGCGGCTGGTATTCTTCAACCGTCCGGCCGTGGAGCGGTTCGGACTGGTGCCGGAGCTCCTCATGGAAAAGAGCCTGACGGATATCCTGCCCGAGGTTGAAGAGATTCTCGAGCAATTCACGATGCTCGACGAGTACGAGGAGTTCGAATCCGTCGAGCGGGAATTGATGCGCGATGGGGAAAAGAGAGTATATCTGGTCAGTGTCTGCAGGGTCTACATCGGCTATTCCGAGGAGGTGGGGGTGGCGGTGATACTGAAGGATGTTACTTCCGCGCGTGAGACGGAAAGGATCAAGGCGGAGTTCTACTCGATGATCGCGCACGAATTCCGCACGCCGATCAGCGTCATTCTCGGGTATACGCAGCTCATCCTCGAAGGGAAAGCCGGCGAAATATCGGGTCTCCAGAAGGAATTCCTCGGTGGTGTCGAGGAGAAGGGGCGGAACCTGCTGAACCTGGTGAATGATTTCCTCGAGGTATCCCGCTTCGAGAGCAAGTTCGTGAAGATTGAAAGGAAGGAATTCGATTTTTCCGAACTCCTTGCAGAGACCGTGAAGAGCCTGCGTTTGCTTGCCGGGAACAAGAACATCGATCTAACCTTTTCATGCGATAGGGAACCGATCGGGATCAACGCCGACAGGGACAAGATGGAGCATGTATTTATCAACCTGATCGAGAATGCGATCAAGTACACGAAGGATGGGGGGATGGTGACCGTAACATGCATGGCGCGGGAGGGGGGCGCCGAAACGGTAATCAAGGATACCGGGATCGGCATGTCGGAGAAGGAGATCGAATATATCTTTGACAGGTTCAAGCGGCTCGACAATGCCCAGAAGAAAAAGATCAAAGGGACCGGGCTCGGGCTGGCGATCGTCAAGGAGATCGTCGACGCGCATGAAGGCTGCATAGAGGTCGAGAGCACCGAAGGGGTCGGCAGTATTTTCAAAGTATGGATCCCCGGTTTCATGGAGCATGCGGAGCAGCCCGGAGCATCTGACAAAAAAAGAGAGTCCGTGACGAGTAACAATACATAGCGTCCGGATTTCCGGACCGGTTTTTCCCCCGTGCGCTGAAAAAATTTCCTTTCGCTTCCGGCGCGGGACTCCGTCCATCATGCGCCGTGATTCCCGAAACAGACTGAAGTGAGTATCGTGTAAACAGTTAAACGGTCCACCGGATCGGGACTGGGACCTTGGTCCCACAGGCACGTCATTTGCCGGATACCAGACCATCGGAGGGATGCGATGTTAAAGGGAATATCAAAGGCCGCAAGGGCTATGAAGAATCAAACTGCACGGAACGACGTGATCGCAAATAATCTCGCGAATGCGAGCACACGGGGTTTCAAGAAGGAAGTGTCGCTCTTCAGGCAGGTAACATCCGGAGATGGAGTGATCGAGACGATCGTCCAGACAGTGCCGTCGCATGAGCAGGGGCCGATTACCAGAACGGGCCGTTCGCTCGATATGGCCATCCAGGGAGATGGTTTCTTTGTTCTCGAAACGGATAATGGTGAAAGATACACGAGGAATGGTTCCTTCGTAATGGATGCTGAAGGGTATCTCGTTTCGGTGGACGGTCACCACGTCTCTTCCGCGGCCGGCTCACTGCAACTTCCGGCGGGGGCCGTTCGTGTCTCCAGGGAGGGCACCATTACGGTGGACGGGACGGAAGTGGGAAGGATCAAGGTGGTTCGATTCGAGGACGCCTCGGCTCTTGAGAATGCCGGGTCGTCACTGTTCAGGGCGCCGGACGGTGTGACGGCTGAAGACGTGCCGGAAGAGGGGACGGTAGTGCTGTCCGGATTCATCGAGGAGAGCAACGTAGGGGTCGTGAGGGAGATGACGGATATGATCGCGGCGCTCAAGGCGTACGAGGTGGCACAGAAGGCGCTTAAATCACAGGATGAGATTCTTCGACAACTCGTAGGGACTGTCGGCAGAACCGGAACAAGTGCATAGGCCGCCGGCCGGCGCCGGGTTCCTTCATGACGGGGAAATTTGGAACGGAAAAAGGAGTGAGTGACGATGATACGAGCCCTTTCCACGTCGGCTTCGGGAATGCAGGCACAGCAGACGTACATCGACAACATCGCGAACAACCTGGCAAACGTGAACACTCCGGGGTTCAAGAAAACGCGGGTCGAATTTCATGATCTGCTATACGAGCGGATCGGACCTGCCGGGGCTTCCCGTTTGACCGGTTCGGCTGAACCTACCTACAGCCAGGTCGGTCATGGTGTAAGGCTCGCTGCAACGACGAGGATATACAACCAGGGTTCATCTCAGAGCACCGATAATCCCCTGGATATGATGATCGACGGCAATGGATTTTTCCAGGTTCTCCTTCCCGACGGGACGTTTGCGTATACCAGGGACGGCACGATGAAACTCGATTCGGAAGGTAACATGGTTACTGCTGCGGGTTTCAGCGTGGAGCCGACGCTCACGCTTCCACGCGAGACGATGGAACTTCTCGTCGCCGGTGACGGGGCGGTCTCGGTGCTGTTGCAGTCCGAGAACGAACCGACCCAGCTCGGCCAGTTCGAGCTCGTGCGATTTCAGAACGCTACAGGCCTGAGAGCCATCGGACACAATCTGTACAAGGCCACTGTCGCAAGCGGACCGCCGATCCTCGGGAATCCCGGTGAGGAAGGGATCGGAACGTTGCAGATGGGTTTCCTCGAGATGAGCAATGTCAATGTGATCGAGGAGATGATCGGGATGATCACCGCCCAGAGGGCATACGAGATCAACTCGAAGGCAGTGAAAACCGCCGAGGAGATGCTGGGTCTCGCGGCAAACCTGAAGCGGTAATGACGGAGGCGGACACTTGCGAAACCGGTTGTTCACAGCAGCATTCATTCTGGTAATCAGCCAGCTTATAATTGCACCGCACGTGTCATGTGCCGCGACACTGACGCTGCGCGAGAGGGTCGAGGTCGAGTCCAACACAATCAACCTCTCCGATATCGTCCGTGAAAGGATTGGTGACGGCAGTGACCGGATGATCGCCGACAGCCCTCCCTGGGGATCCGAGAAAGTGCTGACGGCGGATTTTGTGAAGAACAGAATACGTGATATCGAAGTTGACCTCTCGGGATCGAACCGCGTCGTCGTTCTCCGGAAAACGATCGAGCGGCGTGCCGAGGTGCATACGATACTCGAAGAGCTCATCGGCAGGAAACTGCGGGATACCTCATGGGGAACGCTCGGTGATTCGCTCCGTCTGGAGCTCGTCCGTTTTCCCGGGTCGCTGAAGCTGCCCCCCGGGAGAATCTCTATCGACTGCGAATTGCCGCGAAGGGTATCCGGTCTGAAAAACGTATCATTCACCGTGAGCGCCCCGGGCGGGTTCAGGAGGCGTTTCTCGTCGCAGTATCGTTTTCATGTAACAGCGAGGTGCGCTGTCGCGAAGAGGGACCTTGGAAGAAACGAGCATATCGATTCAGGCGGAATCGATTGGGTCGAGATGGACCTGTCGGAGTGTTACGAGATACCTGTGACCGAACGGATCGAGTTGTGCGGGCAGAGAATGAAGCGATTTGTCAGGGAAGGGGACGTGATCCCCTTGAGCGCCATCGAGCGGGTTCCCGATGTGAAGAAAGGTGAAGAGGTCTCGGTCGAGATATCCAGGGGTTGCCTGTTCATCAGTGCAAAAGGCCGTTCGCTGGAGGACGGCAGGATCGGCGATCGCGTTCTTGTCCGCAACCTGGTCAACGACAGGATCGAGAAATATATAGTAACAGGAAAGGGAAGGGTTTCCGTTACATCAGGGGGAAGAAAATGATTCGGGTTTCTCTCGTGTTTGTTCTGTTCCTCGCGTGCGTAGCGATTTCTCTTGCCGCACAGACGCCGCTGTGGGACGAGAATATCGGTTCGCTCTTTTCGAATCTCAAGGCATACCGTGTAGGGGATGTCGTAACGATCATAATCCAGGAACAGTCGTCGGCATCGAGCAACGCGAAAACGGACACCAGGGTAAAGAACGAGCTGTCGGGGGGACCGGGGAAGGGAACGCTCGATTTTCTGTCGCTCTGGGGACTGGACAGCGAGAATAACTACAAGGGTGACGCGAAAACCCAGCGGACCGGGTCCCTGAATGCCAAGATAACCGCGAAGATCGTCGAGGTCCTTCCGAACGGGGATTACCGCGTCGAGGGGGCTCGGGAAATTAATATAAACGGAGAGCGGGAGCGGATCCGCTTGAGCGGGATCATACGCTCGAGGGACATCAGCCCCGATAACTCGATCCTGTCGACGTACGTTGCCGACGCGAGGATCATGTATGACGGAAAAGGGATCGTCGACTCGGGCCATGAACCGGGTCTGCTGACCAAGCTGGTAAACTTGATTTTTTAACATAAGACCTGGGGAGCGCTGACCGGTGAATGCACGACTCGTCAATTCAGGCACGTTGATCTGTTCGATACTGGTTTTCCTTGCCGTGCTGTGGTGGAGTCCATGCCGTGTCCTGGGTGGCACGAGGATCAAGGATGTCACCCGGATCGCCGGGATCGAGGACAAGCAGCTTATCGGCTACGGACTGGTCGTCGGGCTGAACGGAAGCGGTGACGGGAACAAGAGCTCGTTCACGATCAACTCGATCGTAAGCATGCTCGAAAAGCTCGGCATCACGGTCTCGCCAACCGAGATCAGGGTGAAGAACGTCGCGGCGGTCGTCGTAACGGCGGAGCTTCCACCATTCTCGCTTCCCGGCGGAAGGATCGATGTTACCGTATCATCTCTCGGTGATGCGTCGAGCCTGCAGGGCGGCCAGCTTCTTCTTACCCCGCTGCGCGGATACGACGGTGTGACCTATGCGGTGGCACAGGGCCCCGTCTCGATAGGCGGGTTCAACATAGAATCGGGGGCCGGTAACGTTGTCAGGAAGAACCATGCGACGGTCGGCAGGGTGCCTCAGGGTGCGATGATCCGGAGAGGTATCGAAGGTGAATTCGTAAAGGAAAACCGCTTCACCATGGCACTCCGGGACCCGGACTTCCAGTCGGTTACAAATATTGCAAATCGAATCAATTATACGTACCGGATGCAAATTGCTTCAGCGCTCAATTCACGGATGATCGAGGTCAGTGTTCCTCCGCGGTTCCGGCACAACGTAATCGCTTTCATCGCGGAGATCGAGAGGATGGATGTGACACTCGACAAGCCGGCCCGCGTGATCATCAACGAGCGGACCGGCACGATCGTCGTCGGCGGTAAGGTTTCGATAGACTGTGTCGCGATTGCACATGGGAATCTGAAGGTCGAGATCAGGTCCAGCTACGCGGTCAGCCAGCCGATGGCGTTTGCGGATGGCGAGTCGATCATAGTGCCCGAAATCGAGACAAAGGTCGAGGACCGGGAAGCGAGACTCCTTGCGATCCGTCAGTCGAATACG
>DAOVFR010000036.1 GCA_030672805.1 Candidatus Krumholzibacteriota bacterium | reverse complement strand
GCGTGATGAGATCATCGAAATCGAAGGCGTTGCACTTGCGCAGCGCACCGCAATAGTCCGCGTAGATGTGTCCCTGCAGTTCCTCGAAAGGGTCCTTTGCTTCATGAACCGCTTCCCCGGGAGGAACAAGCGCGGTTTTCCACTTCGAGATCCTGTTCCTGAATTGGGCGGGCGGGTATTCATCGAGCCTGTATCCCCGCTTTTTTATCAGGTCCCTGACGAGCGAGACCGAATCGTCCTCATCGAATATGGCAAAATTGTTTCTGAAACCGAGATGTTTCGCCTCTTTCCGGAGTATACGCAGGCCCGTCGCGTGGAACGTTCCCACCCATAACGGAATATCCGTACGGGAGAGCATTCTCTGGACCCTTGCTCTCATCTCTCCGGCCGCCTTGTTGGTGAAGGTGAACGCTAGGATTCTCTCGGGCGATACATTCCTGTCCTTTACGAGGTGCACGATCCGCTCGGTGAGCACCCTCGTCTTGCCGCTCCCGGCGCCGGCCAGAACGAGCACGTGCCCCTCTGTAGCAAGGACGGCCTCTCTCTGCTGCTTGTTCAGTTCGCTCATGATCCTCCCGGCGATAGGAAATCGGGTCCGTCTCGCGAAGGATAGAGAATACTAGAACTGGGGTCCCAGGTAGAAGTGGAAAAATGGTTCGCCGGTTCTGGAAAAATCGGTCGGCCAACCGAGCTGGAAATTGAGGATCAGGAAACCGAACCGCATGTAGAAACCTACCCCGAAATCACTGTAGAACGCGAGATCATTCACGACACTAGGTTTGATCCCGGCTGGAAGTTCCTCTATGTATCTCCCCCCACCCCATACGGAACCCGTATCGAGGAAAACCGTTCCCCCGATGTTCCTGATGCCCCACCTGCCGGGCCAGCCAAAGATTATGGCGTCGACGAGCGGATACCTGTACTCGAGGTTGAACAGGAGCATTCTCGATCCCGAGAACTGCAGGAAATCGTACCCACGCATCGTCAGCGGGCCGCCCAGGTAGAAGAACCTCGAATCGTCTCCCCTGCTGATGGCCCCGAGCCCCCTGAATGCAAAGTAGTTCCTGTAGAAGAGGGGAAAATACCTCCGGTAATCGACAAGCGCCGTTGTCCTGGATACATCACTCCCCGAGAAGGATATCGACCTGGATACACTCATGATCCACCTCGAACCGATGACAGGCCCGAACGAACCGAAATACGCTGAATCGTGGACGAGAGAAAATGAGGGCTGGAAGAGACGCCTCTGCGATTTTTCCCCCGGCACGAAGTCACTCACATAGACATCCTTGTCCGCAGGGTCCACGACATCGAAGAATTCACGCTCGGACACGAATCCCTGGAATTCGAGGTCGAACCGCGTGAAGGTCGAAAATGGGAAACTGGCAAGGCCGAATATCCCATAGTTCCGCTCGGTGAAGAAACGGTAGTCGATGAAGTTCTCCCCCACCGATGACACGCGGGAGCTGAGATAGTTCTTGAACTGGAACACACCCACCGCGTAATCGATCCTCTTCCTCAAATAATAGTATGAGAACATCATATCGCTGTCTTCGAGCGACCGGAAGATATTGAACGACAGAAAAAACCTGTGATCGCCGAGAAGGTCGCTGAACGCTACCTGGTTCATCAGCCCGAAACCGAAGCCGGTCGCAAAGAACACCCCCATGCCGTTTCCGATGTAGTCGGGAGAAAACTTGACACTGTACGGTTCGACAGTACCGACTCTCTTCTTCATCTCCTCTCTGAGACTTTTGAGCGAATCGGGATGAATATCCTCCTCCGAATCCTCATCGATGACAACCTCCGGTGGCTCTTTCGTCCCGTCCCCGAAGCCGGAACGCCGTACCGGATCACGGGGCAGCCCACCCCTTCCGATCGCCTTGAAGCTTCCCTCCAGCTTGACCGTCTCCCCTTCCTCCTCATCGAGGATAGGCCCCTGGCTCGAAACAAGCAACGAATCGAGTTCCTCGCCCGTCCATTTCCTGACCGTATCGCACGGTGCGGCCTTTTCGGCGAGATCGACCTTCCGTACGTTCTTCGCCCCTGTATCTTTCCGGCTCAATTCCTGATCCATGTACGGGCTTCCCGTCGAATAGGACACGGCCGATCTGCTCGAGAAGCCCTCAAGAATAAAGAGATCATAGCCGGCGGAGTTGAAGGCGGAAAAGACGATCCGGTCCTTCGCATTGGAATACGACGGCGAGAAGATCCCGCCGAGAACGTCGGTGAACCTGTAATAACTCTTCACGGCCAGGCTTCCGCGGTACAGGTTCGGAATCCCATCCTCATCCGAGATGAATATGATCTCATTGCCATCGGCAATAACGATTGGATCGCGGTCGTTGCCGGACGTTCTTATAAGAAGTTCCGCATCGCCCGTTACGGGATCTGCCTGCCATATGTCGCCGTCTCCGCTGAGAACGTTGTCCCGCGACCCGAAATCGACGCCGGCAAGCCGTTCGACTCCGAGGCTGTCGTGCCCGAATGCAGGCTGAACAGTCGTCCCCGGATACCTGCTGTAGACGATCTTCGAACCATCCGGAAACCACGATGGGTTCCGTTCCTCCTCGATATCGTTGGTGACCCTTCTCAGCCGGAACGTCCCGATCTCCAACAGGTACAGATCGGTCTGCCCGTTAAGGGTTCCGACGATGGCCAGTGATTTTCCGTCCGGCGACCAGGAAGGGCTGTGGAAGAAATCGAGTGACAGGGCAATTTCCTCAACCACTTTTCCCTTCGGAACCTCCATGATGAACAGCTTGTCTCGCCCGTGTGACTTCGCAACAAACACGATTCGTGTTCCATCCGGGTTGAATGTCAGACTCGACCGCATGGTCCTGATAGATTCGAATCTCGTCGACATCGAACCCTGAAGCAATTTCTTCTCGACCTTTCCGGTAAGGGCGTTCATCAGATAGATCGCATCGAGTCCCTTCCTGTCCGAGAAATACACGATGTATTCACCGTCGGGAGAAAAGACCGGTTTCGTGTTCATGTAATGGTGGTCCTTCATGTGATCGGTAAGCTTTCTCCCGTAATATTCCGGCTCCTTCTTGTCCGCGAATAGAGGCCAGTACCTGCGCCGCATGTACTTTTTCCACTCGCGGCTGAGCTCCTGCGTGGAAACACCTATCGCGCTTCTCAGGGCCAGTTCCATGGATCGCTGGTGCCTCAGATGATTCATGATCTCGACGACCTTTTCGGGCCCGTACTTCTCGTTCAGGTAGAATATCGCAGCCTGTCCGGCCTTGTAATTCATGTATCCGTACGCCAGGTCGAGATCGGGGAGATAGTCGAAAACGGTGGCGTCACGCATGAACATCTCCGCCTCGAGGTCGTATCCGATGGAGTAATACTCGGCTCCTCCCTCGGCGAACCAGAGTGGTATCTGAAAAAGCATGTTTCTCGAGAAAACCGATTTCAGAAGGCTGCCGTATATGATGTCGAACTGGAATATATGCACCAGCTCGTGTATCGTCGTATGGGTGAAATCGGTGTTCGAGCCGCTGAAATGCAGAACTATCCTTTTCCGCATGGGTTCAGCGAATGCCTGCACCCCTTCGGGAATAAGGCTCCATGTCACGTTCGTCTGCTGGAAATCGGAATGACTTCCATACAGGATTACCGGTATCCGCCACTTTATATTATGTGAGAAATCGCGTGAGATCTTGTTGTAGCCGTACTCGAGGATGATAGCGGTACGGGCAGCGAGGTCGCGGTATCCCTCGTTGAAATGGACGTCGAAGTGCGGGGTCTTCAGAATGCTCCATTGGAAATCATTGTACTGGACCTTGTTCTTGCCGAACCACCACGTCTGTGCTTCCGCCCCGGCACCGGTTATTGACAGAACCAGAACACACAGTACAAAGATCACCACGGTCCTGTTCAGTTGTTGACGCATCGCCTGAATCCTCCGGACAATTCCAATTATCCTCTCTAATAAGATGCCGGCTCGCCGCTGCAACTTCAAGGATTTTCCTGTACTAGAACTCCCAACGGAGTTTGACATCCACGTTGATCTCATCGGTGCTTATCAGGCTCTTTCCATGCAGCGCCTTCTCGGAATGCTTGATTATCTCGGAGCGGATAAGGAAAAGACTGCTGATCCTGTACTCCACCTCGATCTGCCGTGCGGACGTTATGGATAACCCCTGCTTGTATTTCACGTACAGCCCCTGTGACAGATACTTGCCGACCGCTATCATGGTTTCTTTCTCCTCGAAGGCGCCGTCGGAGGAACTCATGCCACCCATCGATTCGAGCTCGATCGTGACTCCCTGCATCTGCGAGTTAAGCATACGCTCGATGTAGTTGGCCGCCAGGTTCTGTGCCGTGCTGAAAGCATCCCAGCTAGAGCCGTTTCCGTTCGACGAACCGATCACGCCACCGCCGAGCATCTTCCAGATATCCGTCTCGCTGTATCCCGGATCTTCGTGGTGCAGGGCAAGGCGGGGCTCCACATCATCCTGGTGCCATTTCAGGTCCAGGTAGATATTCCTTCCCTCCGGATCCCTCGTTTCCGCCTCGATATCGATAACGGGTCTGAAGCCTTCTGCCTGCACGAACTGGAGCTTTCCCGAACGGACACGGAACTTATTGTTGTAGATGTTGTACCATCCACGCAGCAGTTTCAACTCGCCGCGGAGATACGTTCCCTTCCGGTTATGGTGTACCGAGATTTTTCCCTGCATCTCGACGTTCGCATCCGGAGTCTTCAACCACGTGTTCCCCGGCAGATCAAGATCTATTGCCGCGATCCACGACGGTGGAGTCAGTGTGCTCTCACGTCCCTCCGAAGATAGATCTCCGAGATCGTAGTAGACCTCGGCCCTGTTGACGACGAGATAACCGGACAGGACAGGGATCGATCTTGCATTCTCCACGTGTGTTCGTACGATCAGCTGTCCGCTCGCAACGGCCATGATATCGGGAATGCTTGCAACGGTGAAATCAGCGACGTCGAACGAGAGACTGTACCGGTACGGCCTCCATCCCCTGAGGGTGATCGACCCGTGACCGGCTATACTGCCCTTCTTCCCCTCGCGTCCCCTCAGGCTTCCGATCGTTATAAGCGAATCATCAAGAAATATCAGCGCGTCGACGTCATGAAACCTTTCTTCCATACCGGACAGACGGAAACTCGCATCGTCGAGTTGAAGCTCACCGGTGATAACGGGCCGCTCGAAATTTCCACTGATGTCGAAACCCACCTTGAACAGTCCGCTTCCATCCGCGACGATATCCGTCATGCCGGTAAGAGCTCCGACATCTCCTTCGGGTAGGTCCACGCGCAGGGAAATCGGTTGTGAGTGGTCAATCAAGTACATCCAGTCCCCCCGCAGGACCGGAAACCGTCCCGAGAACGATCCTTGTTCTCCGTGAAGAATATCAACGGTCCCGCTCAGCTCCGCGGTACCGCCGCCGACCTTTGCCGATATATCGATCGATGGTATCGTAACTAATGGTACGGACATAGAATCGATTGTTCCGTTCACCGTTATGGATGGATGGGCGAGAGTATCTTCGAGCGTAACGGTTCCCGTGAAAATCCCCCGGTAGATGGGATTCTCTTCCCACAGGGTGAGAACCGGCTGCAGGTAAAGATACTCGCAATTCGATTCGATATCAACAATCGCTCCCCTCATGGCCCTTGCGCCGCCGCGGGCGATTTCGTCGAGGCGGATCCCCTTCACATCTCCCTCTATCCTCACCCGTCCCATCTGGGCAGCAACCTCCAGCGAGTCAATCGTGCAGGTCCCGCCGGAATAACACGCGGCGATAACCAGTGAATCGGCGATGAGTGTATCGCAGCACACCCGTTCCGCCACCAGGTTCATATACACATCGGGATCGGACCTGTTTCCCGTAATATGCACGGTTCCCTTTGCCTGTCCTTCGAGCCGCGGGGAAACAAGGCCCGCTCGGTTCAGAAGTTGAAGCCCTAAACGCTCAACGCGCAGGCGGCCCTTTACGTTGTTACGCTCCTCGTCGAGTTCGAGATCGGCGAAGATTGCACCCGCTCTGGAATGAAGCTGCAGGTCGTCGAACCACACAAGTGAATCGCCGAGAGCAACCGTGAATCGCCCGCCGCCCATCCATTCCTCGCCGAGAGCGGTAAGAGAAACCTCACTCAACGAGACCTTCGTCAAGCCGGACTTCGACTCTATTTCTCCCATGATCTCCGCGTCGATTTCCTTTCCGCGCAGATGCACATTCTTCAGAACGGTGACATCCTTGTAATACTCGAGCGACAGCTCGATTCCCGAAAATCCGAGGGGGTCCGTAAAACAGCTGTCACCGCTGAGATCGAACATGACGCGGTAACTATCCTCCTTCATTATCGCAAGCTTCATATCTCCGGACGGTACCATGGCCCGGTTGTACGCAAAGTTCGCGCACGTCCCGCTCGACCTGAGACTCCAGGTATCGACGGAACCATCCAGAATACCGTTGGCTTTGATATCGGCCCTGTACCGTTCGATGTCGAAATAGGAAAAAAGAGTGTCATCCCTTGTACACTCCAGATTGATATAAAAGCGGATGAATCCACCGTCCGCATAGATGCCGTTCGAATTGACGGTGTGTGACGGATCGGCCATGACGATATCGTCAAAAAACAATGTATCTCTTTCGTAACTGCCGCGTATGACGGCATGCTCGAACGGAAACTCCCTGAAATGACCTTCACCGAGATCGAGCGAGAAGAGAATGCGATCATCGGACAGGTTATAGGTGAAGTTCACTGTTCCGTTGAAATCGGTATCGGGTACATCCGTCTCCGGGATGAATCCCTCCGACAGGTTCATTTCCCGCACGTCGAGGGAAAGATGCAGCACTTCAGGATCGTTGTAACTGTAAAAACCGCCGCCCATGACCATTGCCCCGTTGAGAATTCCTTCACAAGAGTTGATCTCGATCCTCGACTTGCCCACGTCGAGGTCGATCCTTAGACCGCTCAGGGCGAAGCCTGAAAAAACACCGTTCAACAAACCGGTTACCGTAACACTGCCGGGTGCGCCCTTGACGATGAACCTGCCCTCCAGTTCACCGAAATGGGACGTCACTACGCCCGACGCCTTCGCTATTTCCTCTATCACGAGCGGATCGGATTTAACCGTAAGGTGGTACGTCATTGAATCCGGATCTATCACGCCGTCCACTTTCATTCTGGATTCTTCCAGTTCGACGGAGAGACCGGACAGGAAAAGTCTCCGTTTCTCGAGCTCCATCTCTCCTATCCTGCCCCGTCCGGTCATCCACCGAACATCACCCGAGAGTCTGCCTAGCTTGATATTCCTCCTTAGATCCTCGCCGCAGGCCTCCTCGATGCTCAGGAGCACCTCCTGCCGGCGCACGTGAACGGCGCCCTTCACGGCTACGTTCTTTACCGCATCGGCCCGCTCCTCTCCCTGAAGAATCACCTGACCGCCCGTGATGAGAAAATTCCGTATCTCGATCTCGGGCAGCGACCCTCCCCCCCCCGATTGAATGGGAGGGATTATTATCACCCCCGATGTGTCGGGCTTTATCCAGAGATGGGGATCTATCATGACAAGCTCATTGATTACCGGATCTTTCGCCATCAGGGAGAAGATATCGTATTTGCAGCGAATCTCATCGATCCGCAGTATGTCGAACGAGAAATCCATTCCCTGATACCGAATGCTCAATCCCCTCACCTGTATCTCCTTGAACGGATTTCCGCTCAGCTTCTCGACCCTTAGAGAGAACGGCGTACCTCTGAAGAAATACCGTGAGAGCATTCTTCCTGTATTATGGGCAAAGAAATCTGTTTGCAGGATCAGCAGCATGAGGATGAAGACCGTGGCAACGAGCCCGATCAGCAGAGATATCCAGGACATCACTTTCGATCTCAGGATCCTCTTGACCACCCGTCCAAACCTCCGAGATCAGAATACCTGTCCGAGACTGATGTGGATCCACGAGCCGTAATCGATATCCACGGTTTTCTTCAGCGGAAAGCCGATATCGATACGTATCGGTCCAACAGGCGTGTAATACCGCAGGCCGAATCCGGCCCCGTAATGGTAATCCTTCACCGTCGTTTCGTCCCTTCCGGAAAACGGCACGAAATGGCTTCCCTTTATCTCCTCGACGCTTCTCCACACGTTCCCCCCGTCTAAAAACACCGAGCCACCGAAGTTATATCTCGAGAAGTGGGGAACGGGAAATCGGAGTTCCAGGTTCGTAAGAATAAGTACTCTGCCGCCCATCGCCTCTCCGTTGTCTCTCCGCGGTCCGAGTGAGTTCTCCCGGTAACCACGCACGGAGTTGCTGCCACCCGTAAAGAACCTGCTTTCTATCGGCAACCCCGTTTCCCTGCTGTCTCCGAAGGCCTCGGCGTAGCCGGTCCTGACCCGGTATGCAAAGACAATGTTCGCCGGCATCTTCCTGTAGCTCTGGAATGACGCCACGAGCGAATAGAAATGATCCTCTCCACCCAGGAAATCCCCCGAGTACCTGAACTCGGCGGTTACGTACCGGCCCCGCATCGGGTTGAAATAAAAATCGCGAGTATCCCTCGTGAGCGTTAAATCGATCGAGCGCTTCCGCGATTCATCCCGCTCGTCAACGACCCCGAAACGCTTGATCCTCTCCAGCGAGTAGCTGACGAGAACCGAAGTCTTGCGCGAGAAACGCCTCGAAACAGTCGCCGAGAAATTCAACGCCTTGACGATGACCGGCTCGACCGTGGCATCGCGTTCATAGAATGCGCCGAGTGAGAAGTTGTTCCAGGTCGAGAAAACGTGTGGAAACAGGAGTTGCCCTTCGTGCCTGACATACTTGCTCCTGAAATCCATCCTGGACAGGGAATACTCGTTGTCGGGAAAAAGCCTGAACGCGTATGCCGATTCCAGGTTCAGTGCATATCCCCGTCCCAAGAGGTTGCGCTGACCCCATTCGGTGAAGATCCTGTTCCCGTGAATGTTGCCGACGCCGAAACCGGCCTCGATGTAGCCCATTTTGCGCTCGCGGACCTGGAGCAGCAGGTCCACCTCGCGCGATTCCATGTCGAGCCCGACAGGTTCCATCTCTACCGACGTGAAGTACCCCGTATCGTAAAGATTCTGCTTGCTCTCGAGCACCTGCTTGAGGTTGAAGTACTCGCCTGTACCGAACCCTATCTCACGGGTGATGAGATGCTTCTTGACCTTCCTGTTGCCTTCGAGCTTCACATTTCGCACGCTCACGGGTTTCCCCGGATCGACGCTCCAGGTGATATCGACTTCGATCGAATCGACCTTTACCTCGTATGCAATCCTGCACCCCAGATAGCCATCTTCGAAATACTTGCTGAACAGAGTGTACCGGTCCACCTCGAGCAGGTTCGGGTTATACGGTTTCCTCTCGAGCAGTTTGAGTTTCTTCCTCAGCTCCTTTTCCTCGAGCAGCGACTGGCCGGTAAATGTGACGCTCCTGATCGACGTCCGTGGACCTTCGTTTACCATGATCCGGATCCGAACGGTATTCGATTTGTCGTCGCGTTCGACGGCCCCGACCGTCACTTTCGCATCAAAAAATCCATTTCTGTGGTAGAATGAGCAGATCGCCTCGATATCACGACGCAAAAAATCGCGCCTGTACCTCGGTTTTCTAAGGATGTGGTAAAAACGCATCTCATTCGTCCGCATCCTCTTTTTCAGGGTGCCGTCGTCGAAGCTCCTGTTGCCCAGTATCTCGATTCGCTTAACTGCGGGCAGATCGATGCCGAAATCATCGGCACGGGATGCCGAGGAACCGCAGGTGGCGGCCAATACGAGTAATGCAACGACAGGAAACCTCGAAATGGCCCTGTCAATCGAGATCCGGAGCATATGAATTGACATTGGTGAAAACGGCATGTACCCTTCCAACCGTATGCAGGACGGAACTTGGATATACCTTTATGGTTGCAGGACGAACCGGCAATTCCGCCGGCGGCATTCCGGTGCCTGTTCTCGACACCGGCTCCTCTACCTATCACACATCATCTGCTGTTTCCTGCTCTTAGCAACGGCTTGTCCGTTCTCCTCCTGTTCCCGATCGGAACAACCGGGTGCGGAACGGGATATTTCTCTGACCCCCGATGAACGGTATATAATCAAACTCTATATGAAAATAAACGAAATTGAAAAAAATCTCCAAGATAATCCGGAGGAAATGGAGGAAAAAAGGGAAAAACTCAGGCAGGAGTACGACCCCGAGCGTTTGAGGAAAATCCTGTTTGAGCTCGAGAGGAATCCCTATCGATGGATCGCCGTGTACCGGCGGGTAAACGTACTTTTAAAACGCAGCGCAGCGGGATCTAACGCGCAAAAAGGTTAAAGATATCCAGACCGAGGACAAACACCATCAATACGATCAGAATGATGTATCCGATCTGCATCATTGCATGCTGAACCTTCTTGTTGATCGAACGGCCTGATACGAGTTCGGCGAAATTCAGCACGACATGCCCGCCGTCGAACGGCAGTATAGGTAACATGTTGAAAATCGCGAGGTTCAACGAGAAGAACGCGAGGAATTTTACCAGAAAGCTGAATCCCCAACGCGCCATGTCACCGGCCATGACGCCGACCCTTAACGGTCCGCCGACGGCACGTATCGTCGCATTTCCCGTGAATAGCTTGCCCAGAAAACCGAGAATCGACCTGAACAGGTATGCAAACTCCCTGCCGCCGAGCTCGATGGCACGGACGAAGGAAATGCTCTTCCTCTCGTAGTAGGCAAAGATGCCGATCATACCGACCTTTACGATATCGAGCCGTTCGCTCTCCACCGCAGTTTCGACGGCTTCGGGAGTTATCATTGATGAAAGGATCTTGCCTTCGAATTCCCATGTGAATTTCATCGGGATTCCAGCATGGGCATGAATGATCTCGCCGAGATGTTCGTAACTGGTTACAGTTGTGTCGTTGATCGAAAGGATCAGTGCTCCTCGCCGTATTCCGGCCTCGTCCGCCGGGCTTTCACGCTTGACGAAACCGATCCTGGGCGGCTGAACCGGGTACATGCCGATTTTCCACAGTCCCGTTTCCCCGTCACGTTCAGGGGAGAGGTCAAGCGTAATGTTTCTTCCTTCCCTCCGGATGGTGATCTCCGATGAAACGCCTTCCTCGAAAATCAACTGGTTCTCGATTTCGCCCCAGTAGGTGAACGGCAGGCCGTTGATCTCAATGACCGTATCTCCCGGCATGATCCCGGCAGCGGCTGCCGGGCTATCATTCTCGACCGTGCTGACCACGTTGTTCGGATTGACGTACACGCCGACGAACCAGTAACTGAAGATGTACACAAGTACAGCAAGAAGGGCATTCATGAAAGGACCGGCCAGAACGACGGATATCCGCTGCAGCGGCGACTTGTTTCTGAATTTCCTGTTATCGGGGATCTCGATTCCTGTCTCCTCGTACAGGGTGTCCTCCTCATCGTCCCCCTCGATCTCCTGAGCGAACTTGACGTATCCGCCGAATGGAATTGCGGATATCGCATACTCCGTCTCACCGACTCTCCTCTTCACGAGCTTCGGCCCAAATCCCATCGAAAAGGTGATCACGTATACACCGTTCAGCTTGGCAACGATGAAATGGCCAAACTCGTGAACGAATATCACGATGCTTAGTACGAATATGAATGCGGCAATCGTCAGTAGCATGAATCCTCCATTATTACGTTATCGCTTCCCCATGCCGTTCCTTGAGAAATTCCCTCGCCCACCGGTCGGCATCGAGCACATCGCCGATAGTTCTGACAGGTCCCGGCACGTGCTTGCCAACTGCTTCCTCGATCCAGCGCACTATATCGAGAAAACCGATTCTGCCTTTAAGAAAAGCATCTACCGCAACCTCGTCCGCTGCATTTAGAACGGTCGGCACGGTTCCTCCCGCCACGGCAGCCTCGAGGGCAAGATGGAAAGCTGGAAATTCACCGCTCCGGAGAGGGTGAAAATCGAGTCTGCCGAGATCCTCGAGGCCGATGGACTTCCACGGGAATTGCCGTATCTCGGGATACGAGAGAGCGTTCATGATCGGCAGCTTCATATCCGCAGGGCCCAGGTGAGCCAACAGCGACCCGTCCTCGAACCGGACGAACGCATGGACGATCGATTGGGGATGAACAACGACCTGTATCGACTCGTATGGAAAGCCGAACAGCCAGTGCGCCTCGATTACCTCGAGACCCTTGTTCAACATGTGTGCCGAATCGACTGTCACCTTTCTGCCCATCTTCCACGTTGGATGATCCAGCACCTCTTCCGCCGTAACGTGCTCCAATCCCGAGAATGCCCGGCCATAGAACGGTCCACCCGATGCGGTCAAGATGATCTCCCGCACCCTTCCCTCATGACCCTTTAAACATCGTGAAATGGAAAAATGCTCGCTGTCGACCGGGATGATCGGGTTCTCCGCATCGTCCGGCAGCATTGAAGAGATCAGCTCGCCGCCGGTGACCAGTGCTTCCTTGTTGGCAAGTGCAACACGGCAGCCGTGTTTCAGGGCGGTGATGGTCGGGACAAGCCCGGAAATCCCAACGAGTGCATTGACGACAAGATCCGGACTGCATTCTGCAATGAGCCGTTCAATCCCTTCCGAACCGTAACCGTAACTCCGCTTCACGAACGACGAATCAAGTTCGAGAAGCCGCCCGTGCGAATCGGTATCCCGGAGGGTGAACCGTGCGAGTGGAAACCGCCTCAACTGCCCGGCGAACTCATCGACGTTCCTGCCGGCCGCCATGCCGATAATCATGAATTCGTCCGGGAATTTCTCGACGATCTCGACTACGGCGCGGCCGATCGATCCGGTCGATCCAAGTATGACAATTGTTGTCAAGACGGGTCACCCTCTTTCAAGCATCGGTTTCTCGTTCCCTGTTCTTCCCGCACGGCTCTTCCACCTAATTGTCAGTCGAGTATGAAATATCTGAACAGGTAGTAAATCAACGGAGACGTAAAGAGCAGTGAATCGAACCTGTCCAGCATTCCCCCGTGACCGGGAATTGCGCTCGATGTGTCCTTGACCCTCACATCCCTCTTTATCATCGACTCGACCAGATCTCCGAGCTGCCCGACCAGGGATGCGGTCAGTGCCAGCAAGACCGCCTCTGTTACGGACAGGTAGATCGCGATCAACATCCTCGTAACAAGAATGCCTGCAATGGAAAAAACGATTCCCCC
>DAOVFR010000060.1 GCA_030672805.1 Candidatus Krumholzibacteriota bacterium | reverse complement strand
GGCAGGGATAATGGAAACCGCGGCGGAGCACCTGATCGGCTCGGACGAAGAGCTTCATATCATGGATAAGCAGATGGGTCTTCACCCGGAGCATTCCCATCACTGCCGGACGATCGTCACGAAGGACTACGCGAGGCTGCTGCTCATGTGGGACAAGCTTATCTTCGACCTCGCCCCCGGCAGGGAAGGAGAAGAGCCGGACCAGGTGCTCATCATAGTGCCCGGGTGGGGCGAGATCGCGGAGCGTCTCGACCTGCAGCCGAGGTGCATTCTCGTCGATGCGGTGAACCGCGTGACGTTCGTCCTCGGAAGCGATTACTTCGGCGAAGTCAAGAAGGCGCACCTACGGATGGCGATGTACGTCGAGAAGACACGTTACAAGCAGAAACAGGGAGGCGGACTCGGCGTTCACGCGGGCGGCAAGATAATCCGGGCGATGAACGCCTCGTCAGGCAAGCTCGAGGACCGGGGCGCCCTCTTCTTCGGACTGAGCGGGACGGGAAAGACAACCCTGTCGGTCCACCATTTCTGGCTCGACGGAGACAAGGGTGAGACCGTCATAATCAGGCAGGATGATTTCTTCGTTCTTTCCGACACGGGGGCCGCGTTCGGCACCGAGGATAATGCATACATCAAGACGGAAGGGCTCGAACCGGAGGGACAGCCCCTTCTCTACACCGGGGCGATCAGTCCCCATGCGGTGCTCGAGAACGTCTACGTCGATCCGAAGACGAGGAAACCCGACTTCTTCCGGTACGACCATCCCTTCGTCCAGGGCGGGCAGTGCATGAACGGGCGCGGCATCGTCGTGAGACGGGAGCTCGATTATACGGATGAGCGTGTCGATATAGACTGCGTCGACCAGATCTTCTTTATCACGAGGCGCGAGACTATCGTTCCTCCCGTGGTGAGACTGGATACGGAACAGGCGGCAGCCTTTTTCATGCTGGGAGAATCGATCCTTACATCGGCGGCCGATCCGATGAGGGCCGGCGAGTCGGTCCGCGAGGTCGGTACGAATCCCTTCATCGTCGGGCCGGGGGGCGAAGAGGGAAACATCTTCTATGAAATCCTCAAGAAAAACCCCCATATCCGGTGTTTTCTTCTCAATACGGGAGGCTTCGGCGGGCGTAAGATCGACAGGGGGCTCGAGACGCTCGAGACTCCCGGGGCGCTCGACAAGCTCAGGCGGTACCTGGACGGGGAGCAGCACGAGGATATCGGCTCGCTGCATGAGCTCGAGCTCCAGGATGGTACGAAAGAGACGTTCAGGACGTCGTTCATCAGGTACGAGGCATTCCACAACCTCAAGCGCCTTAGATCCAGGAACAACCTCATCGCCGTGGCCGAAGGGGTCGAGAGAGGCCTGATAACGGGCACCGATGTCGAGCTGATCGAGGTCGGGATCCTCGCCGGCCGGAAGATCAGGATACAGGATTCCGCCGCCATCATTCGCGAGATCAGCCGCTCCCGCGTGCAGTGGAAGAAGGACTCCTACTGGGGTTACGAGATTCCGGCAGAGATCCCGGGCCTCGACATCTCGCGGTTCGACACCGGACGCTACTACTCACCCGTCGAGATAAAGATGATGAACGAGGCCTTGAAGGCCGAGCGCACCGCCTGGCTCGGCAAGTTCCCCGGCCTGGATCCCGCAATCGCCACAGCCCTGGATTAAGTCCAACCCCGCACCCTCATTGCCGCATCCGTTTCGT
This sequence comes from Candidatus Krumholzibacteriota bacterium, assembly GCA_030672805.1. Lineage (GTDB taxonomy): Bacteria > Krumholzibacteriota > Krumholzibacteriia > Krumholzibacteriales > Krumholzibacteriaceae > DAOVFR01. Next base: position 9,127 of record DAOVFR010000060.1, on the reverse strand, counting down.
TCGCCCTCGCCGCGGGTCCTGTCGCCGGCCATCCCCATCGTGCTCGCTGTCGCTGTGCGCGGTGGGGGCCCCGCCCGGCGCCACCCGCGGTGAGGGTCTTTCGACGGATCGAGTATGAATTCCATCTCGATTTGCACCTCGTTCCATACGGACCAATGAAAGTGCACTGCCCGCCATCCCTTGTGAATACCTTGTCACGAACGGTGTGGGGAAAGCAGGATCCACTTATCGAAATAGTCGGGAACGGGCGAACCCGCAACGGGAGGATTCTTCAGGCGCCCGTCGTCCATCACGAAGCCCTTGATGATATATTCCTTGAGACGCTGGGTGGCCCAGATGCGGAAATGGGTGGCGATCAGGCTCTTGACCCGATATCCAACCGAAATTATGGCATCAAGGTTGTAGAAGTTCGTGCCGTATTTCTTGGCGTCACCGGCAGTAGTAAAGAATTTCTTTAAAACTGAATCTTGATCCAACTCCTTATCTTTGAAGATGTTCTTCAGGTGCTGGCCAATGTTCTGCTTGCTCGTCCGGAACAGCTCGGCCATCATCTGCTGGGTGAGCCAGACCGTCTCGTTCTCCAGGTGGACTTCCAGGTTCACCCGGCCGTCATCCGCCCGGTAGATGAGCAATTCGCCCTTTCTGCGGGTGGGTGAAGTCATTTCATCACTATGTGTTCCTTTTCTCCTATTCACCGCTCGATCTCCCTGAATTTTTCCGCCATCTTTTTCCTCACCTCTGCCAGCTCCATCTCCAGCTCGTCGATCTCCTTCTGAACGGCATAGATATCGATCTCCTCCTCTTCCTCGAACGTGTCCACGTATCGCGGGGTATTCAGAGGGAAGTGAAATCATAGACAGGAAGTTAATCGTGCTGCGGTAAAGATCGGCAGGCTCATCCTGAACCGGAATCGAGGAAAAGCATGTTTAAAGTGAGAGGAAGCAATCTGACACTCATGGCCATGATTTTCCTTTTCAGCTGGTGGGACCCATGCCATAAAGACCCGGACTTCAGCAATGTTCCGAAACCGGATGATCCAGTTGAATGCACGCGGGACTGGGACCAGGATTGCGATGACATCAGCGATGCCGTTGAGCTGAATGATGCGAACAAGACGCGAATCCGAGCGTGGCTGTCGGTACGTACAACGACGGCTCATTGACAGGCGGAATAAACCTTACGGATGAAGGGGCCGCCTATTATCATTATACAGGCAGTGATTTTGTCGATGGAAACGACTGGGGCACTCTGGCCCTGATCAACACCATTGAAGGAGGTGGCAGGCGGTACGACGATATTTCCATATACAGAATGGGGATACTCGATCTAAGCCTGCAGAACGGGGGATTGTTTCCTCAACATGCTTCCCACCAGAATGGGTGTGACGTGGATGCTCGATATGCCAGAAAAGATCACAATGAGGCACGGATCAATATCTACACCGATCCGGATGATTACGACGTCGATTCAACAGTCAAAATCATAAACGCACTTGTCAATGCAAGTCGTTCGGATCCGGGAGCGAGTGACGCGCTCCTCCTCATTGTAAGCAAGTATGCCAATATACAGCTCGCTGATGATGAGACCGAACTTACGTTAATAATAGATACGGAGGGACACAGGGATAACTTTCATCTCAGAATTACAGATCCGAATCCCTATGATTAAAGAAAAGGAGAGTGCGAGGTTATGAGTACTGTAAAAACGAATTCACCGTCTCTATATATAGCCGCCCTTTTATTCATTCTCATTATGGGTATCTACTTTCACGGAATGCGTGCCCAGCACGTCGATATGAATGAATCGGTTATTGTATCAATCAGGTGATCGGAGGTTCTCAGATACGATCCTGCAACAAACTCGATAGTGCCAATATTCTCCGAGACGGAAAATTACTTTTTCGATAAACTATCCGTCTCGCCAAACAACGATTATGTCGGTTTCATCAAGATTCACAAGGGAGCATCTCCCGCCGGTTACGATTACAATGAACTGCAAGCATACTATAAACGTATTCTGACGATCACCGATCCAAAGGGGCACGTGCTGAAAACTTTCGACAATATATGCGATTACAGTTGGGCGCCGAACGGTAACAGAATAGCATGCATAGAGGGTGAATGGTCGGAAGACGCGAGACATGGATTCATCTCTACCGGCGCTTTCATATATAATGTGGATGATGGCACGGAGACCGACATTGATGAACAGCCCTACTTCATCGACTGGTCGAGCCATGACGGCAATGTGTATCTGTACTGCTACGACAGGAAATGTGAGAACGGCTTCTGTGTCTATAGGTACGATGCCACGAGGGGCGAAATGGAGGTAGAGCCGTATCGCGGCGTTCATTTCTCACCGGATGGCACTTTCTACCTCGGCATACCGGAGGAGTGGAATCATTTCCAGTGGGAGATATACAAAACGAGAAACAATAAGAATGTTACGGCAGGGATGCGCTCGTGCCTTACAGACACAAAGGGTGTCTACTTGGATGATAAGCTGTACATCGACCTGTTCGTGAAGGGTTGGTTTCCGGGAAAAGATGCGACTCTGCTCATACGCGTGGTTGAACACGAGGTGGAGCCCAGGGCGAAAGCCGGTGATATAACGATATTTGTGAAGAAGAAGATACTATCGCAGACCCATTATTTATATGACGTCAATAAAGAAACCATTACGGCATCCTACGATAACATCTCGACGAGATGGGTGAGCGGGGGCAATAACCTCATCGCCGAAGACGACGGCACGATAACCATTATCTCTCTTACAGAGTAGTATACACATCACTACCATTTCATGACATTCAGCGGTCTCGTCACCGTGCGGCATGTCCCCCCATACGGCCCTTTCATTTTCCAGGCAACCGGCGATATCGTTACCGTGCGTCATGCCGTCCGAGCGGTTCTATCATTTTATCCGCACTTGATACACGATCTGCCCTGCAAGAGTTTCATCGCCAACTGGGTGTGGCGGGTGATCGCACGGCTCGCTTACAACCTTGCCCAATTCTTCAAACTCCTCGTTCTGCCGACAAGAAAACACCACTACCAGCTCAAGAAACTCCGTCTGCACTGGTTCTGCGTGGCGGGAAGGATCATCCGCTCGGGCCGCCGCATCACCTGGGTCAAATACTCAAGAACCATTAATGACCAGCTCAGCATCCGAGGCAAGTCTTGCTGCCTTTAGCCGCCGTTGCGAACGACCTTCTGGAAATTCCGATATATTTGCATGTCCAGTTGCCGGAACATTATCAACTTCTACAGCTAATCCTAAGCCAAGAGGTGTTTTTACGCACAAATCAGCACGTCCTAAGAGGTTTTTGCCCATTGGCAAGGAAACATGAGTTTCACCAGTTTCCCAAATCCATTGTTCGGACCTATCTGTTGTAACATATACTGAGATTTCGGATTTAGTCTTTGGAGGTATAAAGGCGTTAGGCTTTACACGGTTATTTTGAATGCTAAATAGCCCTTTGTGCAACAAGTAGCGTGACAACCTGTCCTCAGGGGCAAGTTTAGATTTCTTCTTCAAGATGCCTCGTAATGAGCTGAAGAATCTCCATAGGTACTTCATCATCGAAACGTTCTTCCCCGTGCGTGCTATTTATGCCGAAAAGACCAGCGTAAGTTAATTCATTGTTAGCACCAATACTCATCGAAACCATGTGGTGAGGAGCGCGGTACCATTCAAAAGTAACCTCACCTGCCGGATCAGGTGAAATATCAGGAACCGGTATATTGAAAGGAAAGGAAACAAGCAAACGAGCCGCATTTTCAATCGACCGCCAATCAATAGCTTTGCCCCCATGACAATCCCAATTATCTTCTGATGTTTCATCAAATAGAACTCTCAGTTCTCGCACAGCATTCATACGAGATCCTCTCTCAGCACTAAAACGATCCCACAAATGGGATTCGTGCTTGAGCTCCTTGTAGCTCTCTTCACTTACAAGCCGATCTGTGTGTGAAGCCCAGAAACTACTGCCAGCGTATGATATTGCAACACTAGTCATTTGTACCTTTCCACGATTCCCTGCGTAATAGCATTGAAAAATAACTGGTTCTTCATATCATGCAAAATCCCAAAAGTAGCATCTAGTTTCGGATCATCAAGCCTATACTGTTGCGCTTTGTAAACATCGTTGTCCAATATAATCACTATCCCTTTACTCCCAGGAAGAACCTCTAGCGCCTGAGTAACAACGGCGACGACTTTTGTTTCCTCATTAAAAAGTTTTGTTCTTAGAGAGTGCTGAACAATAGGCATATTCAGAGGTGCTTTCGGTGGTGCAGTTAAGTATTCAAGCAAGTCCTCCTTTGGAGATGGAAGCTCCAGTTTATTAATATACCGCACAGCCAAGCGGGTAATTAAATCAGGAGCCGCTACCTCCTTGTATAGATTCCATAACCTATTAGCTTCCCTATATACTTCATGCCAGGAAGTGTAAGGATGTAGTCTGCTAAAGGAAAATCCCCCTAATGTAAGTTGAGTTACGTTACTTCCGTCAGAAGATTTCAACATGAATCCATTCTGTGCATGCTCATGGCTTTCTTTTGACAATCCTTCCTTGAGATCTAGTTTGAATTCTCCTGAAAATTGAAACAGGTCTTCACATGTTGGATATTCCCCTTTTAGTACATCTATTAGTTTAGTCAAGTCATTCATTTCAAGCGCATCTCTAGCTTTAACTCTATAATCTACAACCGCTTCTGCGATAGGTGCGTTTCTTAAATGGATTATCTTAGCCATATTTCCTTACTCTGAACCTGGTATTGCAACAGAATGGCTGAAGGTTTCAATCTTTAACATTTCGATTTTATCCGTTATTGATTATACGCCTTAAGTTGCTATACTGCTCAATCAAAATTTTACTGCATATACCAATGCCAACGAGGGGACGGGCGGCTAGAAAAGCCCCTGAAATCCGATCGTCCAGCGGAAGTCGAGTTTCTCGTCCTCGCCGGCAAGCTGCGGGTGGCTGATATAGAAGGGAAACTCGGCGACGAAGGGCCCGAGCCTGACGCCGGCGCCGAAGTCACAGAGGATCTCTTTGAAGAAGTCATTGTCGAAGCCGCCCCGCACCGACGGCGGCAGGCCCTCGAGCGGTTTCTTGTCGAATACCTTCCCCCAGTCGTAGAAGAGGTAGAGTCTACGGTCGAGTTTCCGCGAGATCTTCCTGCCGAGCGGCAGAGGGAAGGGGAGCTCCAGCTCGACGTTCGATGCGAATAACCGCCTGAAGCTGTAGTCGCCGTCGAAGTAGCCCCTCAGGTTCCCGTCGCCCGGCACGTGGAAATTGTTGTAGTAGTCCTCCGGGAAGGCCCCGACGCTTCGCAGCCAGAAGCGCCTCTCCTTCTCCAGGCTGCCGGCCCCGGCCAGGTTGTACGTCTCCTGCAAAGACGGGTCGATCGAGCTGAAGCCGAGGAATAATCTAACGTACAGTTTCACGGGCAGCGGGTAGCGACGGGCTGGCCAGGCCCGGGCTTCAAACGTCGTTTTCTCGAAGCTGAAGTCGCTTCCCCAGATCGAGCGGTCAAATGCAAAGGACAGCGAGGTGGAGAAAAGATCGGTCTTCGGGTATATCGAGAGACCCAGACCCATCTTGATGTGTTTTCCCTCTTCGTAACTGTGGGGAAATACATACGTTGTATCGTTGACGTCGTGGTAGACCAGCCGGAATTCCAGGTGCTTCGCGAGCGGGTCGTTGAGACTTTCCCTCCGTATCTTGCCGATTGTGAGTGACGTCCCCTGCCTGCCCTCGCGGTGGTACCCCTCGATCGATACGGTTGCATCGCGGCCGAGGTACTTGAGCGGGCTGTCGTAGCTTGCGTACAAGTCGCTCCGCCCGCTCTCGAAGCCGTAGAGCCCCTGGAGGGTGAATCGCTTGTAGTAGTTGTCATAGCTTCCCCGTATGCGCAGGCCCGCCTTGCCTCCGTCGATATCGTTGTAGTAGCCGATCGGAAGGAAGCGGAACTCGTATGCATCGGGTGGATAGTAATCCCTGAACGGAAGGTCGAGGGCAAAGGCGCGCTTGCGCGGCAACTGGTTGTCGGTCCGGTAGATGTCGAGGATCTCGTTATCGGGGTTTATCGCAACGGAGACGGGTTTGACGTCGAACGTGTAGCTTGCCTCTATCGTCCGGAGCATGCCGTCCAGACGCTTGCTCACCGTGTTGCCGTTCTCGAGCCTGAACGCCAGTGTGAGAGGCGTCATCAGCTCGCCCTTGCGCTTGATCCTCACGTCCGCCGTGTAGCCCTCCTGAGTCTTCTGCACCTTGAAACGGTCCACCCTGTAATCGCAGTCCTTCGTCGTATGGAGCCACTGTTTGAACATCTCCCCGAGATCCATGCCGGAGACCTCCTCGCATACCGTGAGGAACGCCTCCTCGTCGACGTGCTTGAATTTCCACCTGTCGACGTATGTTCTGATGATCTCGTCGAAGGTCTCATCCCCGACCGTGTGGCGCAGCGCCCGCAGGAAGAGCGGCGCCTTCGTGTAAAGCCACAGGCTGTAGCTGTTCCGGAACTCGTGTACGGGCGTTGCGATCCGCTCGGCGAAACCCCTCCGGTGGAGATCGATAACGGGCTTCGAGATTCCCTCCCATATAGAGCTGCCGGGCCGGCGGTGATGCCGCCCGTGTCCCCCGTCCCCTTTACCGCGAGGACCGTACTTTTCATCCGCGTGCCGGAAGACGAGGTACTGGACAAAGCCCTCATCGAGCCACCCTTCCGCCCGCTCGTCGTTCGCCAGGATACCGTAGAAGTAGTTGTGCGCCACCTCGTGGATGATCAGTCCCTCGTCCGTGCCGCCGTTCATGGCGAGCATCGGATATTCCATGCCGCCGCGTATATTGGCGTCGACGATAGTCACCTGCGGGTACGGGTAAGGCCCCGCGATCTCTTCCAGCCATTTCATCGTTCGGAGCCCGCGTGCGAGGACCGTATCCTGCCATGCCCTGTTCCACGACCGGTAGATGCTCATGATACGGTAGCCGTTGTAGAGTGTGTCCTGTACGACGTATGCCGGATCGGCGCACCAGGCGAAATCGTGGACGTTCTCTGCCCGGAAATGGACCGTTTTCATAAGGCCCGGGGCATTCTCACCCGGGAATGACCGGGCCTTCCCGCCGTGGCGGCGGTCTTTTCCCCCGCCCCGGCCGGCCTTGTTCTTTTCCCACCCGGGATCGCCCGAGACCGGCACACCCGTTGCGGCCAGGACGAACTCCTCCGGCAGGGTGATGTGAACGTCGAAGGCGCCGAACTCGCCGTAGAACTCGCCCATGCGGAACTGGTCAGGATGCCAGCCGTTACGGTCATAGACGACCATCTTCGGGTACCACTGGGCGATTTGATAGTGATTGCCGATGTAGCCGGCGCGCCCGAGTTTCTTTCGTATCTTTTCCTCGAATACGATCTCTATCTTCGCGTTCCCCCCAGGCGGGAGGCGCTCCGGGAAAAGGCTCGTGAGAATGGTGCCGTCCACGGAGAAGTCGACCGGCTCGCCGTTCACCTTGAGTCCGGTCACGTCGATCCGGCCCCGCTTCGATTTCCGGAGGCCTACAAAGAAGTAGAGGGTTCCCTGCATGTAATCCCTGATCAGGGGCGAATCCTTCTCGCGGTACGCGTTGGGGTAGAGGTGCATGTAGAACTCGTCGAGAGTGTCGGGAGAGACGTTCCGGTATGATATTGTCTCTGTCCCGGTGAGCGTGTGCTCTTCCCGGTCGAGCGTGACATGGATCTCGTAATCGCACTGCTGCTGCCAGTACGGTTCTTCGAGGTACGAAGCAAGATCCTGGGCCGAGACCGCGCCCCCGCCGGGGATGAGAATCGCAGCGGAGATTGCCAGGGTCAGGAAGTGGGGGATTACTCTTGTGAATGTGCCCGATCGGTTCATCGCCACCCTTTCTTTACGCGCAATATTAGCGTATCCCACAGAATGATAACAATAATAAGCATCTATTTGACCGGCGCGCAGAGGGTATCACAGCGGATGTCTTTTATCAAGAAGCACAAGCGGCCGCAGGCTCGAAAATCCATTTGAATCGATAGTGGTATGTTGATACTATTCTGCTTCGCTTTCAATGCCGGAATTTCAATCTTCCAGGAAGGAGGAAGCATGCTCGGAAAGTGGAGAGGCCTTTGCATCCTCGCAGCCGTCGCGGTCCTGGCAGCATTGCTCGTACAGAGCTCCGTGCCGGCCGAGACGCTCGAGGAGAAGGTCAAGAAGTTCGAGCTCAAGAACGGGATGAAGTTTCTCGTTATCGAGCGTCGAGAGGCGCCGGTCGCCTTCTGCGCGATCGTGTTCAACGTCGGGTCGGCGAACGAGTGGCCCAACGTGACGGGAATATCCCATCTCCTCGAACACATGATGTTCAAGGGATCCAAGATGATGGGAACGACCAATTACAAGAAAGAGATACCGTACATCGAGAAAACCGACGAGTTCGGTGAGAAGACGATCGAGCTGAGGAAGAAGATCGACGAGTGGCGGTTCGAGAAGTTCCGCTGCTTTGCCAATGATGTGATCGCGGGCTTCAGCGAGGAGGAAAGGGAGCGGGTTGGCGCGAACAGGTACGAGCAGAACAGGCTCGTCGTCGAGAAGGTCCGCGCGATGAAGACGCTTCCCGATTCGCTGACGTCGATCAAATACATGGTCAGGGACGAGGATGTAGATTACCTCGATCTTTTCCTCGAGCACGAGCTCGCCTGGGGTGAGGTCGCGAAGCTCCTCGACGAGCAGCGCCGGTACATCAGAAAGGACGAGCTCTGGGAAACCTACATGAACAACGGGTCACGCTTCCTCAACGCGGGCACTAGCGAGGACTGGACTGTTTACTTCGTCTACCTGCCGTCGAACAGGATCGAGCTGTGGATGACAATGGAGTCGGACCGTATTGACACGCCGGTCTTCCGGGAATTCTGGTCGGAGCGCGACGTCGTGATGGAGGAGCGCCGTCTTGGCGAGAACGATCCCGATGACGTGCTGTCCGAGGCGTTCAACTCGGTCGCCTTCACCGCATGTCCGTACAAGTGGCCCGTCGTCGGGTGGATGAGCGACATACTCACGATCGACCGCAAGGAGATCGAGGCGTACCACAGGAAGTTCTACGCGCCGAACAACGCGG
>DAOVFR010000118.1 GCA_030672805.1 Candidatus Krumholzibacteriota bacterium | reverse complement strand
CGGTTACCGCGGAGCAGTCCTGCACCCAGTAGTCGGGCGAGATTTCCGTATCACCGCAGACGGCGATCGCAGCCGCCGCCCCGGCGAGCATCTTTCCGTGCGGGTGCGCGTCAGCCAGTCTGTCGAGAGTCTCCCGGTTCTCTACCATGATGCAGTGCCAAGGTTTCAGGTTCCGGGACGAAGGCGCCGCCATGCCCGCTTCGAGAAGCCTGACCATATCCGCGTCGCTTACGCGCTCATCGGTGTATCTGCGTATGCTTCTTCTTGATAGTATGATATCTATGGACATGAGGTTTCCTTCCTGGAATGCCGCTTCGACCAGCCCGGAACGCTACGTCAACCGGACTGGAGCCTCTGTCTGAGAGCTTCGTAGAGCAGTATCGCGGCCGCCGCCGAAACGTTGAGCGAATCGGCCGCGCCCCTCATGGGGATTATAACCCGGACGTCGGCCGCTTTCAACCACTCATCGCCAAGCCCCCTGTCCTCGCTTCCGAGCACGATCGCCGAGGGCGATGCGAGGTCGGCTTCGTTCCAGGGTGTTTTTGCGTCCGGGGTGGTTGCCATGATTGCTATCCCGTTCCCCTTCAGCCACGGTATGGCGTCCGCCGCGGGGGCGACCGCCTTCGGGACGGCGAATACCGTTCCGAGGCTCGCGCGGATCACGTTCGGATTAGAGATCTCGGCGGACGGATCGCTGACGATCACTCCGGTGGCGCCCGCTCCGTCAGCCGACCGGAATATGGCGCCGAGGTTTCCCGGCTTCTCGAGATGGTCGACGACGAGCAGCAGCGGATTGGCGCCTATCGGCAGATCTTCGAGCGGATACTCCCGCCGCTCGGCGACTGCGAGGATTCCGCCGACGCTCTCCCTGTAGGCGATCTTTCCGAAGACCACACCGGAGACCTCTGTCATCTGCGCGCCCGCTGCGGCGAGGCGGTCGAGCAGCCTTCCTTCCTGCTCGCCATCTGCGATATCGGGGCAAAAATACACCTCACGGATCGCGACACCCGCGTCTGCGGCCCTCGAAATCTCCCGGACGCCCTCGACAGGCATGAGACCGGTGCTGATCCTCTCGCTCTTCCTCCCGAGTCTTATTATAGATTTTATCCTGGGGTTGGAGGGGCTGGTGATCTTCATCTTTTGTCTTTCGGGATAAGCACGGGGGCGCCGGCGAATCACGTTCAGGCAATACGCAAGCCTACGCAGAAGATGTATCCATCTTCAAGAAGTTTTTGAGATGAGGAGTGCCGCCGCTCAGTGTATGCCGAAGTAGAGCGAGATCCTGTGCATCAGGCCGAGATCTCCGTACGAAGTCGCCGCGTAATCGACGTTGATCCTGTCGTCCAGGTTGACGCCGGCGCCGAGCGTGAATCCGTCGCCTGACCTGTCCTTCTGACCGCACCAGCCGCCGCGCAGTGCCACCATGCCTGCGATCTCGACTTCGAGACCGGCTCCGATGTAGGCATCGTTGAATCTCGGCTTGATGAAGTCTAGTGCGAGCGAGAATCCGACGCCGCTGGGGGTTGCAGCCATTGTGTATACCGCGCCCGCGCGGATCGTCGTGGGAAGAGGTTCTTCCTTCTCGATGAACTTGACGTCCGTGCCTATGTTCTGGACGGTTGCGCCGACCTTCAGGCCGGTGAGGGCGATGTCGTAGTACGCCCCAACGTCGAGTCCGAAGCCGCCTGCATTCCATTCGGCGAGCGATTCCCTGAAATACTTCAGGTTGACGCCGGCCGCGAAGGATGCGGTCGGTCCGAATCCGAGGCCTAGCACGGCCTGGTAGTTGTAGTTCTTGAGCGGATCGGTCAGCTGGCCAAAATCGTCGTATCCTTGTATATCCTGTCCATATTCGTATACGATTCCGCCGCCGAGCGTGAGCCATTCGGTGACCTTGGTGTTGCCGGCCAGGGTGCTGTACCTCGTGTCCATGATCCATTCGGAGTGAGACAAGCCGAGGCCGCTTCTCTTCATGACCGGCAGGACCGCCGGGTTAGCGAGCCAGTTGAACGGATCGTCGCCGAGCGCGGCCTTTACCTCGCCCATCGCGATCGATTTTGGTCCTACAGAACGAAGGAGATATCCGGCGCCGGTGCTGCCCGGTCCGTCGGCGGCCCTGGCGGCCTGCGCCGAAAACATCGATGCCAGAAGGAGCGCCAGGATGATCGGTGTCTTGTATGTGTCATAGTGTCTCATACGCTATCCTGTTTCCTCTGGTCAGTTGACTATCATGATCGGTCGCTTGTCGAAAACATCTCCGCCAGCGTTGGTCGTCACGACGTAGTAGACGCCGCTCGTGACCTGGACGCCGTTCTTGTTCTCGCCGTTCCAGTTCATCGCCGTCTGCGTTCCAACGTCCTTCCGCCATACTTCGAGACCGTTCCCGTCATAGATGGTGATACTGCCGTTCTCGGGCAGGTTCATCATGCTCAGACCGCCGGTTCCGGGGTGGTAGGGAACGGGGAAGATGCTCAGCGCCGGTGCTGACAACGGTGCCGGGTTCTCGCCGGTGAAGACGAACGTGTCGACCGCTGAAATGATCATCAAGTCGCTGTCGTTATACGAAACGGCTCTCAGGTAATACGTCGCCGGCGCGATGAGTTCGCCCGTCGTACTGGCGTGGTTCTGGTCGTAGCTGTCGTCGTCCCATGTCGTCATCGAGTCGAGACTGGCGGCATCGCTGTCGTACTGGACAAATCCGATCGTCGGGACCTGCGTATGCCAGTCGACATTGAGTCCGGTTGTCCCCGCCGGCTGGATATTGGTGATTTCACAGAGGCTGTTCGTTCCTGCGTCAGCGTCCTGGGGGATCGTCATTCCAGAGACGAGATTGGAAAAGAGACCCCTGTTGCCGTCGGCATCCTTCGCTTTCAGGCGGTAGAAGTAGAACGTGCCTTTCTGAAGGTCCGAGTCGACATAAGTGGTCGTCGAGACGTCGACGCTGTCGATCGCTTCGAATCCGGCATCCGAATTGAGCGATCTATAGATGATGTACCCTGCGACTACGGGTTCGGGGTTCGGGGCCCAGCTGATCATGTAGCTAGTGGTTGACTGGGCCATCAAAGGTGATAGCGGGACTAAAATAAGTAGAAAGATCAATGATGCTGTTATGGTTCTTACGGTCATGGTCTTTCTCTCCGTGTTGCTGTCGGGCTGCTCGTTTGGTGATTTATAGCGCACAGCATTCTGATCATGCCTATCAGATCGCATTTTGTGACGCCCGTTGCAAAATCCTCCATTTCCGTGGGGCTGGTATCCAGTAAACTGTTGCTCGCCATCGTTGCTTTCCGCTTCCGCTGGAATCCAGTCATTTCCTATGATGGATTCCTCCGTCTCTTGTGTTGTTCATAGCCGTACCGACAGGAAAACGCAAGTGCAATTTTTCTGCCATTAATGTAACCCTGTGTATTTTGTACTAATAACTGTATATTGGGGAGAATGACCGTTCGCCGGCTCTGGCTGATGGTGTGATCAGGTCTTTCGGAATCCGCGTTGAGCGATGGACATGAGTTCAGAATCTGCTCATCGGCACAAGCGAATGCCACGGCAGCTGCAGGAATAACCGAATATTACGGTATTTGCCCGATGTCGGACCCTGGTCCTGCCTGCCTGAGGTCCTTCGGGGAAGAGTGGTCGCTTCCCGCCGATGGCGGCGTCCCGGAACTATTCACAAACGGGCTTTCCCCCGCCGGGCAGAATCGAAAATGAGTGGAAGTAACTAGAAGCCTGAGGCGCAGAAATCGCCCGATTCGGCAGCTGAATCGCTTGCTTGTTCGGAATGTCTTCGCCGTTTAATCCTTGACTATATCTCTTCATTTGCTATTCTTCGATTATCAGACTATTGGGACATCGCCCCGCCAGAATTCGATGCCATGAGGATCGTTATTATCAGTTGTATCAGGCATTTCTGCTTTCCCGTTTGCGTACTCCTTCTATTCGTCCTGAACAACCCGGTGTCGGCCATGAATGGAACCACGTCAGGTAATGAATCGGATAGTCCGAGACATATCGTGCTCCTGGGCGCTTCTGTCGGAGAAGCATGGAACATATCCGGCCTGCCCGATCGAACGGGCAACAGTGAATATACCTTCGAATATGCAGGCGAGTATTCCGCCGACAAGAGTGAGAAACTCACCGGGATCCTCGGCCGGGGACAGGATAAGCCGGACGCGATCATCATCAAGGAATGCGCTGCCTATTTCCCCGGGGAATCGGAGAAATTGAAAACGCTGATAAAGGACTGGGTGGGGGCGTGCCGGGATGAGGAAGTTATTCCCGTGCTGGCGACCGTTGTCCCCGTAGTAAGATCCTTTCCCCTGAGAGTATTCCTCCTGAGCCTGCTCCGGGGGAAATGGAGATACCCGAAAGGCACCTTTGAAGCGGTCATCGAATTCAATGACTGGGTTAAGGATTATGCCGAAAAGGAAGGTTTGGTGGTGCTGGATCTCGAAGCGGCTTTACAGACCAGTTCATCTGACAGGCATCTCAACGGCCGGTATGCTAGAAAAGACGGACTTCACATCAATGAAAAGGCATACAGGGAGCTCGACGGGATTGTTATTCCCGCGATGATCAGGGTGGAGTTCCGGGGGAGCCGCGACCGGGATGAATAGAGTATTGAAGTTCTCACTGGCAGGATCGATTCTGATCCTCTTTACGGTCGCCGCTTTATCGTGGGACGGTACCGTGCCCCTCATCGTAGATCATACCTGCACCGACCTTTCCGTTATTCCCCTCGATATGATCGATTCCGTCCAGGCCGAGATGAGGCTGCACTACGCGCATACATCTCACGGGAGCCAGCTGACTCATGGCCTCGATGCCATCGAACAGAACGACGCGACTTATGACGTGAGTATCGGGGAGAGTTCTCTTCCGGGGGACGAAGGCTCTTTCTGCATCTTCAGGGGGCAGGAGTCTATCACATATATCGATTCTGATTATTACTGGAGTACGGCCGCCGGCATGAACATGACGCGCGCTGTTCTGAATAACAATCCCGAGATCAACATCTCGATGTTTGCCTGGTGCACCCAGATGGATATCGCTACAGAGGCGTATGTCGAGGCCTACTTCGATTCGATGAGAGTCCTCGAGCTGGAGTTTCCTCATGTGACGTTCGTGTATATAACAGGCAATGCGCAATCGACATATTCCGCGGCGAACAGGTACGCGAGGAACCAGCAGATCCGCCAGTACTGCAGCGACAACAACAAGGTGTTGTTCGATTTTGCGGAGCTGGACTGCTGGTGGTTCAATCCCGATATGCAGGAATGGGAATTGCACACTTTTGAAGACACATCTGGAAATATCTATCCGCTTCAGCACCCGCAGTTTGCCCAGGACGTGATTGCGCATACGACTTGGGAAAGCTGTGAGCAGAAAGGAAGGGCGCTCTGGTGGATGATGGCGGAGCTGTCGGGATGGCCTGATACGACCGGTGTCGAACAGTGTACGTGGGGTTCTATCAAGCGGCGATCTCGTTGATTTATATCGTCTTCGCACTACAGAGGGATTGTTTCAGTTCCCTGGGGCCAGAGCAGTTCTGAGTGGATTCCCACGTTTTTCTCCCCTGACTGTATATCAATTCTCCGGATATGAAAGAGGAGGATCTAGTGAGCGAGATGCTCGATGTGGGCCGGTTATGAGATGCACATTGAGAACTGATTCCGGACGGTCAGGAGTAATGCGTTAATATTTTTCCAGTTACCATGGATAACAACATGGATGTCGCGGACCGGACAGAATCGTATTATATAGCACAAGGATGCCTTTCTTGACTTTTAGCAATCAGGTTTCTATTATTGTCTGACAGTTTGGGGCTGATATATCGCATTTTCAGTATTTCCTTTGTGGCATAAGAGTTGCACTATCAGCCCTGAGAGATTTTATCTTGGCCAGCATCGGAGGAAGCGTATGAGATTCAATCACAAGCATATATGTACATCGCTATTGATATTGCTGTTTATTTTCCAAGGCTCCACCATCGCCTTTGCGGATAGAATCTACATGGCTCCGAACGGCAGCGATGCCACGGGGAACGGGTCCATCAGCAATCCCTATCACAGTCTGAGATATATTGCCCGGAATATCTTTGTCCCAGATACCGGAGATACCGTGATCGTCATGGAAGGGACATATCCCAGCCAGGGCCTGGTGGGATTCAACTTCCGGGTCCGAGGTGCTCCGAATGATTATCTGGTGATTATGGGCGACCCGAACGCCTCAACCAAACCGGTGATCGACGCGAACCAGTCCTCGAACGTCTGTATCATGCTGACGGCCCGATACACAGAACCGTCGAATAACAATCCGGACAATGATATAGCGTACATAAAACTCAAAGATATAGTATTCACGAACAGCCGGCAGCAGTGCGTAAATATCGATGACGGCGGGCAACCCGACGCAGCCCATGATTCCCGGTCGACGCCGGCGCATCATATAGTGATCGAAGGGTGCGAATTTTCCCATAGCGGTATCCCGTATCACGGCCTGAAGATGGCCGGGGTCGACACGTTCCTCATCAAGGACTGCGTGTTTTCCGAGATCGAGGACCCCATGCTCGATATGGTCGGTTGCCATTACGGTACCGTGACGGGCTGCTCCTTCTCGAACACCGCACCGGCATGGGAGAGGGGATCGGGCATCGTCGCAAAGGGTGGTTCGAACCATATTACGATAGACAGGTGCTATTTCCATTCCTCGGGGTACAACGGTGTCAACATCGGGCAGGCTACCGGTGTAGCGTTCTTCAGGCCTCCGATCGGCCAGACCGATGGTGACGGGGAAGTGACGGATTACGAGGCCAAGGACATAGATGTATACAGGTCGGTCTTCGTAGACATATGCAACCCGATCAAGTTCGCAAGTTCGAGGAGGGGCGGAGTATACAACTGTACCTTTTTCTGCCCGACGGCATACAGCACATCCGAGCCTACTGGGGTGGCTTACATGTTCAACATGTATTCATTCCAGACCAACGTGGGAGGCTACCCGCTCGTCTGGCCCAGGGACGGCGAAGTGATCAATAACGTCGTGGTCCACATGGACAGCTGGGGTTATGAGAACTGGGTGGTTATGGTCCAGTCGTCCTCCACGCTGCCGGAAACTTTTCTCTTTTCGCACAATCTGTGGCACAACCTGCTGACTCCGGACTCAGTGCCGGATTGGGATCTTCTGGCCGGATCTTACGGGTCTCCGCAGCACGACAATGATTTCACGGGCAATCCCATGTTTGTTGGCGGCTCGAACCCGGAATTACCCGAACATTTTCAGCTGACCGAGGGTAGTCCTGCGGCCAACGCAGGTACTGAGCTCAGCAATCAGATCTATGACTATTTCAACGGCAGGTACTTGCAGGACCTCGATTATTATAATCACGT
>DAOVFR010000277.1 GCA_030672805.1 Candidatus Krumholzibacteriota bacterium | reverse complement strand
CCGCCACCTCCGTTCAGCTTGTCACCGTGATAATCCTCTCTAAACGCGAGGGGTTCTACGGTGGGGTGGGATCCCGCGTCGGGAGGATCGCCGCCGTGTTCTTGCCGGCGGTCCCCGTCGGCGTCTTTATCACCGGCCGGTTCGGATTAGTCGCGTCGGCGGCATTCTGCTTGCTGTCACCATTGGTATTCAGGCTGTTTCTCGAGGTCATGCACGTGTTCGATGATGTGGAGAAGCGGCAGATCATGAGCATGATCCCGGTGGCGGGCATGAAAAGAGCCGCCGCCTGGATGCTATCGGCGGAGGTCTGATTGCCTGGCGGGAAATTACTGATGCTGATCAATTTCTTTCCGCCATCGGGCGGCGGCGGCGTATACCGTCCCCTCTCGTTCGTGAAGTATCTTTCCCGCATGTCATGGCGGATCACCGTTGTTACGCCGAAGCCGGGAGAGTTCTGGATCACCGACCCAGGGCTGGAGGACCGGATCCCGGACGGTGTCCGGGTCGTGCGGACAGGTTCGCTGTCGGGACATCGCATACTCGGGGTGGTGAAGGGCGGCCGCGGGGCCGGGGGCTCGCGGAGATCGTCATCCCGCTTCGAGCGCATCCGGCGGATCGGCGAGCTGGTCCTTGTGCCCGATACATACGTCGGCTGGGTGCCGTTCGCCGTCAGGGCCGCACGTCGGCTCTGCAGGGGGGAGCGATTCGATATAGTGTACTCGACGAGTCCCCCCGACAGCACGCATCTCGCCGCGGCGCGGATCACGAGGTCCTTCTCGATTCCGTGGGTCGCCGATTTCAGGGATCCATGGATCTCGCTCTGCCTGAGGGATCCCCCGACCGCCCTTCACCGGGCGATACACCGCCGCATGGAGCGCCGCACGGCGGGCGCATCCCGCGTGATCGTCACGACGACACGGCAGAAGGAACGGATCGAGACCCTGTACCCGGCATGCAGGGTGGAGAAGATACCGAACGGGTACGACGAGGACGATTTCGCGGGTCTCGACAACGTCGCTCCCCCGGAGCGCCCCTTCACCATGCTGCACGGCGGCATGCTGACACTGGGACGGACATCGAGGAATTTTCTCGAGGGGCTCTCGCTCTTCCTCGACGAGAACCCGGAAGCTGCGGACGAGGTCAGGGTCGTGTTCCTCGGCGCGCGCGAGTCCGACAACGAGGAATGGGTCAGAAAGCTCGGACTGGATGACGCCGTCTCGTTCGCGGACAATGTGCCGCACGCCAGGTGCATCGAGATGGAACGGTCGAGTCATGTCCTGCTGCTGATCAAGCATGACGACGAGAGGTACAGGGGGCTCGTGCCCGGCAAGCTGTTCGAGTATATCGGGGCGCGGAGGCCGATACTTGCGCTTGTCCCCGAGGGAGAGGCCTCCCGGATCGTTACCGGCCTCCGCCGGGGCGAGGTGGCAGGTGTCAGCGATCCCGCAAGCATAGCGCGGAAGATCCATACGATGTTCGAACTGTACCGGCAGGGCCGGCTCGACGGATCGTATTCACTCGAGAAGGCCGCCCGCTGTACGCGCAGGTCGGCGGCCGAACGGTTTAACGAGGTACTGACAAGCATCCTGGAGGAACGATGAACGTAACGAGGCTCGTGGTGCTCGCCGCCTGCGCGGCGCTCTTTGTTGCCTTCGTGCTGCCGCTGCGGGACACTATCGTCGACGATACGTATATCCATCTCCAGTACGCGCGGAACCTCGCCGAGCGGGGTGAGCTGTCGTTCAATGCGGGAGACCCGACGTACGGGGCGACGAGCCCCCTCTGGGTCTTCATGCTTGCAGCGATCGACAGGGCCGGCGGCGACACGCTCTTCTGGTGCAGGGCGCTCTCGTGGCTCTTCATGCTGCTTACCATCCTGCTCCTGTACCGTTTCACAACGTTCATCGATGGAGGCTCTCAGGCTGCTGCCGCCGCGGCGTTCATCGCGGCATCCGAGGCATGGATGCTTCGCTGGACCGCCGTCGGCATGGAAACCTCGTTCGCCGTTTTCATGGTTCTGGCCGCGTTGTGGTTCTCGTTCCGGGCGGTGCGCTCGGCACGGCGGTCCGCGCTCTTCGGCTTCTTTCTCTTTCTCGCGTTCCTGTCGAGACCGGAAGCGGCCCTGCTCGTTCCACTCGCCTGTATAGTCTTTGCCGCCTCGCGGAAGGCGGACCGTCGTGCGCGGTGGATGTGGGGGGCGGTTCTGGTCCCGCTCGTTGTCATCTGGCTCCTCGTGATAAAAAGCCATACCGGAACATTTCTGCCGCTCACCGCCGGTGCAAAGCAGGGAAAGCTCATCTTCTCCGGCGAGGTTTTCAGAAGAGCCGTGGTGCCGCTCAAGATCATGGGCGCGACGATCGCGCTGCCATGGATCATGATCGTTCTGGGAGTGCTGCTCGGCCTGCTGCTGGAACGTTCGCCGCTGTCGTTCTTCTGCCGGCGTTCATCCGGCGGGCCGGGGCGGGACGGCGTGGAGAACGCATCGGACAGCGGAACGGAGAAGGGCATGCCAGCCGCCTCACTTCCCGATGGGCCGTTCCGGGACGGCGTGGAGCAAACGGCGGAGGAACCGTCGGCCTCCTCGCTTCCCGACCGGGGAGCGGCCGGATGCGCGCTCTCGCTTCTCTGGATCGCGGCCCTTCCCGTCATGTACGTGGTGTTCGATTTCCAGGTCCTGTCGAGGTACCTTCTGCCCGTGACGCCGCCGGCCATCGCCCTCGGGGCGGTCGCCTTCAGAAGAATGGTGTCGAGGGTCGTCAAGAATCCATATCGTGGAAGGGCCGTGATGTTTCTCTTCACATGCCTCGTCATCTTCCAGAGCATCCTGTTCTACTCGCACATAGTGGTCGCGCCGACGAAGAAATTCTCCGGAGGCCTTAAAGAGGTCGTCGTCGGAATGGGGGAATGGCTGCGAGACAATTCGGACCGCGATGCGGTCGTCGCAGCACTCGACATCGGCGCGATCGGGTACGTATCGGAGCGAAGGATACTCGATCTGGGCGGGCTCGTCACGCCGGAGATGGGCAGGATGAGGAAACGGATCGACGTCGAGCGGATCGTCGAGGA
>DAOVFR010000203.1 GCA_030672805.1 Candidatus Krumholzibacteriota bacterium | reverse complement strand
CGGATAAACAAGGACACCGTCTGCACCTACGAGATGGACGACACCCCGCCGTTCGTGTTGAACCAAAAAGCGCTCGCCATCGCGCTCGAGGTGACGATGCTGCTGAACTGCCACCTCGTGAGCGAGGTCCACAGCGCGCGGACGCGGTCCGATATCTCCTTTGCGAATGTGGTCTCGGGCTGTGTTTTAATTGTCAGTATCCCGCGGTAGCCGCGGAGCACGACGGCGCGCACCTGCTCCCCGCGCTTGAACGCCTCGGCCACGGGGTAGTACACGGCGTCCCTCAGAAGGTCGGTGACTTTGAAGGTGTTTGCCTTGAACGTTGAAGGCGTGATCCCGCGGCGCCCGAGCTCTGTACGGATCTCCAGGAGAGCCTTCTGCCGGAATGCCTCGTGGTGCACGAGCAAAGGGATGAGCGGGATGCGCGGCACACCCTTGATCTCCACCCTGCGGCCTCCGTCTATCGAGACGTTTACGTCCTCTCTCGCCGCGCCGATTCCGCGCCGCACCTTGCCCGTCGAGCGCGTGAGCCAGCGGATGAGCTGTGCGACGCCGGCCGCCTCCGCCGGAGTCTTCATGTCCGGGTAGGTGACCGTCTCGATCAGGGGGATGCCGAGCCGGTCGGTCAGGTAGGTCCTGAGGTGTCCGGTATCGCTCACCTCGCGGCATGCATCTTCCTCGAGGCCGAGCTGTATGATGCCGATCCTGCGCCCCCTGTACGGTATCCAGCCGTCGACGCCGAGGATCGTCGTCCGCTGGAACCCGGTAGGTATCGATCCGTCCAGGTACTGCTTCCGCGCGATGTGGACCTCGCTCACGAGGTTGCAGTTCAGCAGCATCGTCACCTCGAGCGCGATGTCGAGCGCTTTGCGGTTCAACTCGAACGGCGGGGTGTCGTCCATCTCGTAGGTGCAGACGGTGTCCTTGTTTATCCGGTAGATGATGTCTTTTTTCGTCTTGAACTCCATCAGCGCCGTGCCGTCGTATTCGCCGAGCTCGGAGAGGGTGGGGCGCATGTGGCGCAGGATCTCCGCGTGGTACTCATCGTTGTAGGGAAGAACGGGACAGCGGCAGAAGAGCTTCTTTTCCGTGTCGAGCTGCTGGTGGATCTCGATCCCGCACTTGAACCCCATCCCGGCGTATGCCTCGGGGGTCATGTCCTCCATCCTCGGTATCTCCGCCACGCTTCTCTCCCGGGTGTGTCAGCAGTCGAAATAGAGTTGAACTTCCATGGGGTGCGTACTGTTGTGCACCGGAAGGACCGCCAGTTCCCGTTTCAGCCGGATCCATTCTTGGATCATCGATTCGGTGAACACGCCCCCCTCGAGCAGGAAGTGGTAGTCCTTTTCGAGCTCGGCGAGGGCGCCGGAGAGGGTCGTGGGAAGAGGTTTTATCTTCTCGCGTTCGGCCGGATCCATCTCGAATACGTTCACGTCGAGCGGTCCGAAACCGAGTTTCGCCGGGTCGAGCTTTCTCCTGATGCCGTCGATCCCGGCCATGAGCTGTGCCGCGAGGGCGAGGTAGATGTTGCAGGTGGCATCGGGCGGCCTGAACTCTATTCGCTTGTTCTTCGGGCTTATCGCGTACTTCGGGATCCTGATCGCCGCCGACCGGTTGGCCAGCGAGAAGAAGCAGTGCACGGGCGCCTCGAATCCCGGGACGAGCCGCTTGTAGGAATTGGTGCTCGGGTTCGTGATCGCGAGCAGGGCGGGTGCGTGCGCCAGCAGTCCCGCGATGTAGTGGTGCGCGAGCCTGCTCATGCCCGCATAGCCGCTCCGGCTGTAGAAGAGGGACTTGCCTTTCTTGAGGAGGAACTGGTGGCAGTGCAGCCCACTGCCCAGCTCCCCGTTCATCGGCTTCGGCATGAAGGTGGCGATGCGGCCGAACTGGTTCGCCGTCATACGCGCGAAGTACTTGACCATCATTGTCACGTCGCCGGTCCGTGTCAGGGGTGTGAAGTCGGTTTCTATCTCGACCTGGCCGTTACCGCCGACCTCGTGGTGGTGGTAGATCGTCTTCACGCCCGCCTCTTCGAGCAGGGTCACGGTCCTGTCGCGCAGGTCCGCCAGGGTGTCTTCGGGCGGCAGCGCGTGGTATCCATCCGAGGAGCCCAGGCCGAAGTTTCCTTCATACCGGCCCTCGGTCGGGGTTATCTCGTAGCCGCACTGCGTGCTCGTGTTGCTGATGGCGATATCCTCGAAGACGTAATACTCGTACTCGGGTCCCCAGATGGAAGCGTCGGCGATGCCGGTTTTCCCGAGATAGGCCTCGGCCTTTGCCGCTATCGAGCGCGGGTCCCGGGAGAACGGCTTCTTCGAGTCAGCCTCGACGATCTTGCAGAAGAAAGACAGCGTGGGCTCCGCATGGAAAGGGTCGATAAAGCCGGTGGAGAGTATCGGGACGAGTGAAAGGTCGCCTTCCTCAACAACGGAGAGGCCGGGGAAGTTCGAGCCGTCGAAACCGAATCCGAGACGGAAAAGCTCGTCGTTCACACGGGACTGCGGGGAAGTGAGATGGTGCCAGCGCCCGAAAAGATCGGTATACTTCAGATCGATATGCTTTATGCCGAGCTTCCTGATCTTTGCCTTGAGATCCGCGATATTTTTAAAGATTGTTCTACCTCCAGCCTGATATGACAAACGACGGGCATTTCAGACAGAAAAATGCTCAACTTCAGGGATTTCAATATATTGCACCGTGGCAGGTGTTTCAAGCAAAATTGGCGGGGGATGCCGTTCTGATCACACCGCCTCTATCGTGCTGGGCGGCTTGCTGGTGATATTATAGGTTACGCTCACGACACCCGGCACCTCGGAAGTGATCCTGCCGGCAATCTTTTCGAGTGTTTCAAAGGGGAGCCTCGTCGGCTTTCCGACCTTCGCATCCCTGCTTTCCCAGCACCTGACCTCTATCTGTAAGCCGAAATCCCTCTTACCGTTGCGAACGCCGGTAACCCTATCCTCGTGCAGTATCGCAAGGTACTGAAACGCCCCTGTGCTTTTAAGCTCATCCTCGACGATCGTCGTCGCTTTCCCGACGGTCTCGACCCGTTCGGGAGTCACCTCTCCGATGATCCTCGTCGCCAGGGCCGGTCCCGGGAACGGCGGTCTGTTATGGATCTCCTCGGGGAGTCCGAGCGCTTTCGCGATTTTCCGCACACCCGATTTCCTGAGCTGAATGAGCGGTTCGAGGACCCTGTATCCGTAAACTTTCTTTGTGTCGATCCCAAGCTGTTCGAGGATGTTGTGCTGCCGTTTGACGCCGGCGATGGTCTCTTCCACGTCCGTGTAGTTCGTCCCCTGGAGGAGATATTTTGCGCCGCTCTGCTTGACGAGATCGCCGAATACAACCTTGTAGAACGAGTGTGTGATCGCCTCCCGCTTCTCTTCGGGGTCGGTAAGACCGTCGAGAGCTCCGAAGAACTGCTCCCGTGCATCGACGAACTCGACCGGCACACCGAGCTCCTTGAAGATCCCGGCAATCCGGGCCGGCTCGCCGGGCCTCATCAGGCCGTTCTCTATGAAGTAGGTCTTGAGCCGATCACCGAGCGCCCTATGGGCTAGAATGGTCACCGCCGAGGAATCCACGCCGCCGGAAAGGGCATTCACCGCGCATCCGTCCCCCACCGTGGCGGAGATCTCATCGATTTTCTCCGCGATCAGCGCTTCGGGGTCGAGATCTTCGATCCTTATCTCCTTCACGTCCCAGACCGATCCCTTTTTTGTAGCGTCGGTGTTCACTTTGCCCTCCTTCTGGCTGGCGGTAAGGAATAATGGTATCCATACCAGGTTTCTGCACCAGGTTCTTTCACCCGTTCGAATGATACAATTGTGATACGGAAACGAGTGTGCTCAACGCGGGGCCCATTATGACACAGGATTGTAGGGGACAGCGACCTTTTTTTTTGAGTAGCACCGGAAGCCGGCCGATATTGAGTGGGGTGTTCCCGGGGCGTTCCCCTGTTGACACTCGCACGGCGCTTCTTTATACTTTCACCCTTAATTCTGTAAGGATCCCTCAGCCCGGGAGCCAGGGGCCTTTCAAGCGGAGGAACATTGAAGGAAGTAGTCAAAAGGATCATGGATACCGAGCGTGAGGTCCGCGAGAAAATCGAGGCCGCGCGTGAAGAGGCCCAGAAGATAGTCCGCGGCGCCGAGAAGAGAAGCCGCGAGATCACCGACGAGGCAAGGCAAAAGGCGATGAAGGAGGGGCAGGAGCTCGTCGAGCGGCTCAGGCGTGAAGCGGAAGAGGAACGGGACCGCCAGGTGGAGAAGGTCAAGGGGGGAAGCTCCGAGCTGATGAAGCGGAAGGAGCGGGAGATGCAGGTGGCGGTCGAACGGGTCACCGAGCTTATCGTGGGGAAGGATCTCGAATAATCCGTGCTTTTAGTACGAACCCGGCGCTCCGGCCCGTCAGCGGGTGCGCCACTTTCTTTTACCGACATGATACTGGGACCGGTCAGCAAGTATTCTCTTATCAACGCCAAGGTCAGGGCGCGGCTCGGCACGCTCCTCGATCCGGAGCAGATCAACCGCCTTGCCGAGACGCGTGACCTCGCCGAGTTCTACTCGGCCCTCGGCGGCACACTCTACGAGCCGATCTTTGCGCGGCCGGAGATCACGTTCGATCCGCGCGTCGGGGAGTGTTACCTGCT
>DAOVFR010000304.1 GCA_030672805.1 Candidatus Krumholzibacteriota bacterium | reverse complement strand
CGAGATCACTTCAATCCGGAAGGACACGTACTTCGCCAGAATTGTACTTCACAGGGACGAGGATATCTTCTACGTCGATGCGAGGCCGAGCGATTCCATCGCGCTCGCCCTCCGTGCGAACGCCCCCATCTATGTCGACCGTGACCTGTACGACAAGTACAAGCGGAATCTCCAGATCGGGGAAGATGGTATGGATGACGTCAGGAAACACCTGAAGGAGATGGATCCCGGTCATTTCGGCGACCTTGACCTGTGAGGAGGATCGGGTTGATCGAGGACGGCTGCCTTATCGGAATGGGGGCCGTAGTCTTGGATGGCGCCCGCGCCGGAACGGCTATTGCTGTGGCAGCCAAATCAGCGATTCTCGAGTGACTGATGAAGAGACAGATTATTTCACTCGTTTCATTAGTTTTTATTTCATGCGCCATATCACCTCCTGCCGGGCAGGTGGAGAAAAGCCCCGGCGAGATGCGGGATGAGGAGCTCACTGAGATCCGCAGGCTGGCATTCGAGGAGAACCACCAGGAGCTGCGCCGCGCGGCAAACGGTTTCCTTTCAAGCTATCCGGACGGGACCGGGTCGGACGAGGTCAGGATCCTTGCCGGGTCGGCGAACATCGAGCTGAATTTATTCGACGATGCAAAAACAGTGCTCGATCCACTTCTCGGGGAGCAGGATAATCCGTATCGAAGCAAGGCCTGTATCCTCATGGCGGATGTGTATAGGGCAAGGGGCATGTTCGCCGAGGCGGCCGGGATGCTGCTCGATGTGCTTTCGACGGACCTCGAGGAGCCGCAGCGCGGCCGGACCCTTTCGATGCTGGCCGATGTTGCCGGCTTGCTCTCCAGGGAGCAGCTCGAATTGATTGCGCTCCGGCACGAATCCACTCCGGGAATAGATATCATTCTTGAGAACCGTCTGGCGTTCGCCGAGGCGGCCGGTGATACGGCGGCGGTCCGGCGGATACACGAGGAGCTCGAAGGGGCCGGTTCCAGGGCGGCCCGCATGAATGACGGTTTCCGTTCGGAGTATGCCGTTTCGGCGGAATTCAGGCGAACCGCAGGCGATATGGACCTCTTGAAGATCGGTCTGCTGTGCCCGATGAAGGGGCGGTTCGAGCCGCTCGGCAAGGCCTTTATAAGGGGTGCATCACTTGCACTGAAAGAGGGACGTCTCCGCGGCATCGACAATGTGGATGTCATCGTCGGGAACACCCAGGCAAGCCCTCTCGTTGCGAGAGACACCGCGAAGCGACTGATCGAGAATGAGAAAGCCGCCGCCCTCCTCGGAGGCGTGCTGAGTTCCTCGACAATCGCCGTTGCCCAGGTGGCACAGTACAGCGGGACTGTTCTCCTTTCACCCGTTGCCTCGAAGCAGGGCATCGACGAGATCGGTGACTGGATCTTCCAGGAACGGGCCAATTCCGATATCGAGATCATCGCCGTAGCCAGGATCGCCATCTGGGAATTCGGTCTCGTGAAGATCGCCTTTCTTGCCGTTAACGATCCCGGTTATAGAAGAACGGAGCGTCTGTTCAGGGATGAAGTGGAAAGGCTCGGCGGCGAGGTATGCGCCGCCGTTTTCTACGACGAGGGAAGCACCGATTTCCACGGGGCTATCGAACGAATCAGGAACTCCCATCCAGAGGCGCTGCTGATCGCTTCGGACGTCGATGACCTCGTTCTGGTTCTTCCCCAGCTGACGTACTATGAATTCGGTGTCCAGCTGCTTGGATCGAGTGCATGGAATTCGAAGCGGCTGCACCGGATGGCCGGCAGGGACATGGAAGGTTCGATCTTTCCGGCCGTCCTGGCCGAGAAACAGATCGAGGAGCTTTATCTCGTTGCGGCAGCGAATACAGGCGAGCCGGCCGGAGAGGTGAATCCGTTCGTCCTCGGCGGCTACAGGGGGATGCGAATGATGCTCCAGGCACTTGCTCGTGCCGGCGGCGGAGGTGAGAGGCTGAGGGACGAGCTGCGGCGCTTGATGGAAAACAGTCTGCAGCCCTATCTGGAATTCGTCACCGGCCGCGGGATCCCCTTTTTCACCGTGAGGAATGGGCGGGTGGTTCCATACACAACGCTGAGAGTGGGAGACTAGCGTCGGCATTTGAATCTGATCAGGAAACTGATCCAGAAGGGCGTCGGTTTTCCGTAATCGATGTGCGGTTTGAACAGGAATTGTTTGACTGCAACGAGGGACGACGTTTCGAAACTCGTCGGTCCGAACGCGCTGAGCACCCACGCACCGGCGACGTTACCTTTCTCGTTGACATACACTTCGACTATGACGTGGCCTTCCAGCCCGAGGGCAAGCGCATCGTGCGGGTATTCCGGCTCGATCATCTTGAGTAAAACATAGTCTTCCTGGTAGGGAATATCCGCATGTGACCTGTACGCGCGTATCAAGTCGGTGCCGCTCCTGTCGTTCAGGGCGAGGTCGGTATACTCTTCAGGGGGTGGAGAGATGGGGGTCTCTCCCGATTCATCCGGAGGTTCGTACTCCTCGTTTTCGACCT
>DAOVFR010000030.1 GCA_030672805.1 Candidatus Krumholzibacteriota bacterium | reverse complement strand
AGCGAGATCAGCCTGCCGATGATCGGAACTATCCGGTTCGGTCCGCTGTCGATCCCGTTCACCATTCTGTGGATCACGGGCATCGTCAACTTCTACAATTTCATCGACGGCATCGACGGACTGGCGGCCGGTGTCGGGATGATCGCCTCTTTCTTCCTGCTGCTGATCGGCGTGATGACCGGTTCGCCGGTGCTCGGCGCCCTTTACGCAGTCATGGCCGGGTCGCTTTTAGGGTTCCTGCGCTACAACTTTCCCCCCGCACGTATTTTCATGGGAGATATGGGGAGCACTTTCGTCGGCTTCCTTTTCGGAACGCTGGCGGTCGTCGGTTCGGGAGCGGGAGTGCCGGTTTTCGTGACGGTCCTGCTGCTGGGAAGCGTCATCGGCGATGCAGCGCTCACCCTGATCAGGAGAGCGGTCCAGCGCAAGAAGATTTTCAAGCCCCACAGGACTCATTATTACCAGCGCCTCACCTCTCTCGGTCTTTCGCACAAGCAGGTGACGCTGCTCGAGTATCTATTCGCCGTTTTGCTCGGTGTGAGCGCCGTCTTCACGTTCCACGGAGACCGGATGTTCGTATCGTTCTTTGCCGCACTGTGGGTCTGCGTGTTCCTGTGGGCCCTGCTCAAGATCAGGAGCATGGAGCGGGGCGGGCGGCTCTTCTGGGAAGGGAAGACACTGGCCGTTGCGCTGGCCGATCTCTTCTTTGTCGCGGCGAGCTATACCCTCAGTTATTACCTGAGACTGAACTTCAGCTTCCCCCGAGCCGAGACGGCCTCGATGCTGACCAGTCTGCCGATCGTTCTCGTGGTCAGGACGGCAGTTTTCTTTTACCACGGACACTACCGCGCGGTATGGCGATACACGACGTTCGACGATCTCGTCAGGACGGTCAGGGCCGTATCGCTGGGCACCGCGGTCATGATCGTCTCGTTCACGCTTCTTTTCAGATTCGAGGCGTTCCCCAGGTCGGTCTTCATCATCGACTGGTTCGTCCTGACGGTGTTTCTCACCGGTTCGAGGATCGCCACCCGCTGGTTCCACGATCTTCCGCTGAGGGAGGAAGTCGCCGGCAGGCGTGTGATCATCGGTGGGATGGGATCCGTGGCGGAGCTGATATTCCATCAGTTGAAAAAGACGGGAGGGTACATACCCCTCGGGTATCTCGACGACCGGACCGAGATGGTGGGGAGAATGGTCCACGGGATCAGGGTGCTCGGTTCATTCGCCGACGCCGCGGTGCTTGCGAAGCGTCACGATATCGAAGAGATTCTCGTGACAGGCCTGCTCCAGGACAGGTTCCCGGCCGATGTGAGGGCGGAACTGATTCGGTCGGGCGTGAAAGTAACAATTGTCTCGGATCCGTCGGACATCTCCCGGACCGGTGAAGGGATCGATGCCTCCCATGCTTCCGAGGGGAAGCGTGTCGTCGTGGCCGGAAACGGACTGATCGTCGAGCGGGCCGGCGCCGTGTTCGCAAACGCCAGCGAGCTCACCGTGATTTCCAACGAGAGCAGACCGGTCGAGGCGGCGCAGTGGTACGGGGATAACCGGCACACCGTCTATTTCGGAGTGCTCGAGAGCCGGCACGCTCTGCGGGAGATCCTGTTGAGAAAACTGCCCGATATCGTTGTGACGGAGTTCCGCTTTACGGTTCCCCGGGCCGACAATGTTCTCGAGGCCTATCTCAGGAGCGTTATGCTTCCGGTTCAGCGTCTCGCTTCCGAGGCCGCCGGCCTTACCGGAACGAAGATGGTAGCTGTGATCGGCGGCCGCCGGCACGATGCGACACTGGAGGAAGCAGAGAGGGCGCTGGAGAATCTCCTCATCCATATTTTCGGGAAAGCTCCCGAGCGGCTCGTCATCCTGCGGCTGGAGCGGGAGGTTGGAGTGGGGCGATTGATCAGGGGAACCTGTGATTGTTTCGGGCGCAACGGCGGAGTATACCGGCCCGTGGCGGGCGAGGGCGCCGGCCGTTTGTCCGTTGAGGTACTTGCCGTACCCGAACCCTCACCGGACATCTCGACGCGGTTTCTAGAGCTCACCCGCACTCTCGACGAGGGAAACCGGGCGAAGATGCCGGGCATCCTTCGCGAGATGGGAAAGCGCGCTGTCATACAGGAACATGATCGATGAACCCGGCGATGCCGGAAAAAAATTAAACCCGCTGCTCTCGTTTCTACTGGGCTCCTTTGTCTTTTTTTCCACGTTTTCCATCGCTGGAACGCAGGTTTCACTCGCCGTCGCCTGCGCCGTCTGGCTCGTGCTGATAGTAACTGGCGGGGCCCGCTGTTACCGCCGCACGCCGATCGATATTCCACTGCTCTGTTTTGTCGGGGCGACGCTTTGCGCCGTCGTGTTCTCGGCAAAGCGATGGGAAAGCTTTCTCAACTGCCGGAACATCGTTCTTCTCGTCATTCCCTATATCTTCGGGTTCGCGGCGGGACGGACGAACCTCAGGAAGAAACTTTTCCTTGTGCTGCTCGTTTCCGGGACCGCGTCGGCCCTGTATGGCATCGTCATCTTCGCGATGGGCAAGGGTGGGGGCGCCCTCGGCAGAACTTCGGGTTCATTCTCGACGGCCATGACGTTCGGCGGAGTGATGCTGCTGCTCTGCTCGATCTTTCTCGCTTTCGCCGCCGGCAGAGGAATTGGAAATCGGCTCAGGATCGCGGTATCCGCTGCCGTGCTTGCCAGCGGATGCGCCCTGCTGCTCTCGTTCACGAGGAGCTCATGGGTGGGTATGTTCGTCTCGGTCGTTACGATTTTCTCCGTTACAAGGAAGAAACTCCTCGCACCGTTCGCCGTCCTTGTCATCGTCGTTTTTTTCCTGATGCCCGGTCGATACCGCGAGCGTGTGACGAGCATCTGGGATACTGAATTCAGGACGAATGTCCAGCGTATAGAGCTTCTGCGGGGTGGGTGGGCGATTGCCAGGGGTCACCCGATCGTCGGCGTGGGCACGATGGACCTCGCCGAGACATACGAGCGGTACAAACCTCCGGGTGCGGTTCACGTGCACGGTCACATGCATAATAACTTTCTCCAGGAGGCCGTCACGAAGGGGATCATCGGGCTGGCGGCGCTGTTATACCTGCTCGTTTCGTTCTTTCGGCTGGCGGCCGGCAATCTCGGGCTCGACCTCTCACCTCAAGAGAGAGCATGGGTCGTCGGTTCGCTGGGGGCTCTCGCGGGATTCACCGTTAACGGTCTCTTCGAGTACAACCTCGGAGACGCAGAAGTGATAATGATGCTGTACATGATCATCGGCTCGAATCTCTCCTTCAGGTTTGACGGGCGGGCCGGAGCCTGATGGATGTTGCATACGAAACCGCCACGTTGTACAATTAATTGTATGAAAAAGCTCTGGTATATATTCATTTCCATGAGACCCTATCAGTGGACGAAGAACCTCGTGCTGTTCGCCGGGGTAGTTTTCTCGAGGAGATTCTTCGAGTGGGCCCTCGTCAAGAAAAGTTTCTTCGGCTTCATTGTGTTTTGCGCCCTTTCCGGCGCGATCTACATACTGAATGACATACTCGACCGGAAGAGCGACCGCGAACATCCCAGCAAGAGAGGCCGGCCGATATCGGCCGGGCGGCTCGGTGTGGGGGAATCGCTCACGGTAGCTGTCATCATCATTGCAGCATTACTGCCGCTCGCGTGGTTCCTGGGTCGGCAGTTCTTTTTCCTCGCGCTCGCGTTCGTCGTGGTGAACGTTGCGTATTCGCTTATTCTCCGGGAGGTCGTGATCCTCGACGTCATCTCGATATCCTTCAGTTTTCTTATCCGGGCAGCAGCGGGAGTAGCCATACTGAGAAACGAGGTTCCAACGATCCAGCTCTCGTCATGGCTCCTGATCTGCACGCTCTTTCTCTCCCTCTTCCTGGCGTTCTGCAAGAGGCGCAACGAGATCTCAGTGCTTGAGAGCGCCGAGTTTCACCGGAACGCACTCAGGGAATACTCCATGAGGCTTCTCGACCAGCTTGTCGTGCTGTCGGCCACGGCGGCGCTCATTTCCTATTCGATCTATACTGTATGGCCGAACACTGTGAAGAAGTTCGGGACGAGTGATCTCGTGTACACGATCCCGTTTGTCGTATTCGGTATCATGAGGTACCTGTACCTCGTCTACAACAGGGACAAGGGAGGGGACCCGTCCGGGGTCCTCATCATGGAAAAGGCGATAGTGATAGATGTTTTTCTGTGGTTCATCGCGGTAATGGTCATCCTGGTCAGGGTATAAGGGGAGAGTCCCGCGGTGAATCCGCCGTAACGGAACAGCATCATGCATACATCCCGACGGTTCTCGGTTATATCCGCGGCAAAGATCAATCTCTACCTCGACGTTATCGGAAAACGGGACGATGGCTATCACGAGATAGAAACGGTGTTTCAGCCAGTCTCACTCTGGGATGAGATCGAGTTTGTGGAGATCGCGGATGGTGTGGAGATCTCCGGACGCGGCCAGTCCATTCCCTGGGACGAGCGGAACCTCTGTGTTCGGGCTGCCCGGAAGATATTCGAAAGTGTGGGATTCCGGGGAGGAGTGAGGCTCTCGGTTAAGAAGCGGATACCGGCCGGTGCGGGGCTGGGCGGCGGAAGCAGCGACGCAGCAGCAGTACTGGTCGGCCTTAACGAGATGTTCGATTTTGGACTGACACTTGTGGAACTTTCCGATCTTGGACTCGAGCTTGGAAGCGATGTCCCCTTCTTCATAGGGGGTAAACCCGCAATCGGAAGGGGGAGGGGTGAGATCCTCGAGGAGATCCCCGGCCTGCGGGAGGGCTGGATCCTCGTGGTGAAGCCGTCCGTCAGCGTGTCCACGAAGTGGGCGTATAAAAGTCTAAATTTAATGTTGACAACCAATGAGCACGG
This sequence comes from Candidatus Krumholzibacteriota bacterium, assembly GCA_030672805.1. GTDB lineage: Bacteria > Krumholzibacteriota > Krumholzibacteriia > Krumholzibacteriales > Krumholzibacteriaceae > DAOVFR01. The sequence continues at coordinate 9,277 of DAOVFR010000030.1, read as the reverse complement.
GGATAGACTAAAGCGTCTTGTGGAGGTAATGCGGATCAGTCCGGGGTGCAAACTCGAGACGCATAACAGTTTTGAGTGCATGGTGGTTACGAGTTTCCCGGAAATTGGCAGGGTGCTTTCAGTGCTAAGGGGAGGAGATCCGGTTCTTTGTTCCTTGAGCGGTAGCGGGTCAGCTTGTTTTGCGGTTTTTGGCGAAGAGTGCCGAGCGAAGGAGGTTATGAGCCGCTTCAAAAGCGAAGGAGTTTTTACCGAGATCGTGCAGCCGGTGAATCGTGCTATGAAACTCCTCCAGAGAGGGTAATGAAGAATTCGTAGGGGGATTAGATGGAGATCACCGAAATAAGAGTATCGTTGCGGGACGACAACAAGTTGAAAGCCTTTGCGAGCATTACCCTGGATGATTGCTTCGTGATCAGGGGATTGAAGATCATCGAGGGCGCGAAGGGGGCTTTCGTAGCAATGCCGAGCAGAAAACGGCCTGATGGAACGTATCAGGACGTGGCACATCCGATAAACAATGAGACGAGGAGCTGGATGGAGAAAGAGATTATCATAGCGTACAACGAGGAAAGGGAAAAGGTCGAGACAGAGGCGGGGATCGAGGTCTCGGGGGACTGATCGAATAAGGTTCGAGTATTTGCTGGGGCGTCGTCAAGTGGCAAGACACAGGACTTTGGCTCCTGGATCGGAGGTTCGAATCCTCCCGCCCCAACCAGAAACAGGTTATGGTGGTGGCCGGAGGTGGTCGCCTTTTTTATGGAGGGTTTCAGATGAATAAAATGGTATTGATATCCGGCACCGCCAATCCGGATCTATCCGGGAAGATCGCACGTTACCTCAAGACCGACCTGTGCGAGGTTTTGATCAACCGTTTCTCGGATGGCGAAATACGTGTGCGCATCGATGAAAATATCAGGGGCAAGGATGTCTTTGTTATCCAACCGACCAACCCTCCCGGCGATAACATCATGGAACTCCTAATCATTATCGATGCCTGTGTTCGGGCGTCTGCAAAACGGATTACTACGGTCATTCCGTATTACGGGTATGCCAGGCAGGACAGGAAGGACCAGCCGCGAGTTCCGATCTCCGCGAAGCTGGTGGCTAATCTCATACAGACAGCCGGTGCCCACCGGGTGCTGGCACTGGAGCTGCACGCGTCACAGATACAGGGATTCTTCGATATCCAGGTTGATAATCTTTTTGCGGCACCGGTTCTGCTTGAATATATTAAGGGGAGAAAATTCAAGAACCTTACCATAGTATCACCCGATGTCGGCGGCATCAAGATGGGAAGGGCCTTCGCCAAGAGGCTGGATGCAAATCTCGCCATTGCGGACAAGAGGAGAACGGGCGCTGATGAATCGGAGATCATGAATATCATCGGTGAGGTCAAGGACAGCGATATCATCATTCTCGATGATTTGATCAGTACCGGCGGCACGATCTGCCAGGCCGCCAAGGCGCTGAAAGAAGCCGGCGCCGGTATGATCATGGCAGCCGCTACGCACCCCGTCTTCTCGGGCGGTGCGATAAAGAATCTCGAACGGTCCGTCATCGAAGAGGTCGTGGTGACCAATTCGATTCCGTTCAAGGACAACGGCGAGTCCGGCAAGATAAAGGTGCTCGATGTATCGCCGCTACTCGGTGAAGCGATACAGAGGATCCATCTGGAGGAATCGATCAGCATCCTGTTCGTTTGATGGTGGAGGAGACGATGCAAGAAATCAGAATTAAATCCAAGGTCAGGGAAGAGATCGGAAAGAAATCGGTTCACGAGCTCCGCTCATCCGGAATGGTTCCGGCCGTTCTCTACGGGCACAAGGAAGAGCCCCTGGCGCTCTCGATCAAGGAACACGACCTGTGGCAGATACTGCACAATTCGACCAGCGAGCATATCATCCTGACTCTCGATATCGAAGGAGGCAAGGAGAGCAGCGTCATGACCCTCGTTCGGGATGTCCAGCACGACCCGGTCACGGGAAATCCGCTGCACGTCGATTTCCAGAGGATCGCGATAGACGAGAAGATCAAAGTCGGTGTTCCCGTGGAACTCGTGGGTATTTCCCCTGACGTGAAGGATTTCTGTGGAGTGCTCGACCATGGCGTGCGAGAAGTCATGGTCAGATGTACGCCCACCGAGATCCCCGAGTCACTTACCATAGACGTGTCTCATCTCAAGATCGGCCAGTCTATCCATCTCTCTGATGTCTGGTCCGGTTACGGGGATCTGGAATTTATTGACGACGGCAACTTGACGCTTGCCCACGTATCGCCGCCCAAGAAGATAGAGGAAGTCGAAGGCGCCGTGGAGGAGGTCTCCGAGGAAGTTGTCGGGGAAGGTGAAGAAGCTGGGGCTCCGGAGGAGAAAACTTCCGGCAAGGGGAAGGAATCGTAACAGGGGATGCCGGCTATTTCCATTCTGTGCGGTCTTGGTAATCCCGGACCGGACTATCGTAACACGCGGCACAACCTGGGTGGAATGGTCCTCGATCTGCTCTCGGACCGTCACGGGCTTTCCTGGAAGCGGTCCGCGCCTCTCGTAATGGAAGCCGGATGGCGATCTTCCACCGGGAGGATCGTTTTGCTGAAACCCCTTACATTCATGAATCTCTCGGGTGAGGCACTCGCATCGGTGCCGGGGATCGATCCGGTTGTCCTGCTGGTGATTTTCGATGATATCAGTCTTCCGCTCGGGCGGCTCCGCATCAGGGAGAAGGGTGGGAGCGGGGGGCACAAGGGCCTCGAATCGGTCGTTGATCACCTCGGCACGGGCACGTTCGCCCGGCTGCGGCTTGGCATCGGTTCCCCTCCGGAGGGGGTGGACTGGGCCGACTTCGTGCTCTCTCCGTTCCCCGACAGGGAACGAGCGCTTGCCGACGAGATGGTGGGCAGGGCCGCGGATGCACTCGAGTTGATCGTTGCATCCGGTCTGGGGGAGGCCATGCAGGTATACAACCGCAGGGATTCTTTATAGACCGGTCCCTTTCGTAAAAAGATGCCACCCGTCAATGATATATCGAGCCGCCGCGAGGGTACTGGACCAGGAATTGAGTTCAAGAACGAAGTATCCTTTGATTTTTCTTTCATTCCAGTTGCCTCCGACCCCTAACGGTTACGCCGGCCTTTTCTACGGCCCCTTCGCCCGCCACGACCTTTGCCTCGTCCAAGGCCTTGCCTTGTGGACCTTCCGAAAAAATTAAAGATTTGTCCCAGGAGACCACCTTCATGGACCTGTTTAAAACCGATCTGCTCGCTGGGAGTCCGGGAAGGATTTATTGGCGATTTATCTCGTGTTGGAGTGATTTTGGCGAGTGGTGTTGAAACAGAACCCCGACTATATGATGTGGTTTCCATCTCCTCCATGGAAATGGCGTCTTCAGGGCATTCATCTACACAGGAGCCGCAATCAATGCAGGTTGCCGCATCGATATTTGCCACCTGGTCAACGGTGATGGCCTTCACGTGGCACACCTCCAAACACATTCCACACCCTGTACATTTGCTTTCATCAATTTTGGCGGGCATTTTAATCATTCACAATTCATTCCGGGCTCCGAACAACTTTGTGCCGATTCGTACAATATTTGCGCCTTCCTCGATGGCCTGTCTGTAGCTGTTGCTCATCCCCATGGAGAGATGTATCATTTCGATATGTTGCATGTTTTCCGCCGCCAGTTGGTCGAATAACTTTTTGGTCATGCGAAAATAAGGCCTTGCCTCTTCGGGATCGCCGAAGCGCGGACCCATCGTCATGAGTCCCTGGATTTTAATATGCGGTAATTCCGCAATTTGCCTGGCAAGGGATATCACTTCATCGGGCGGCACCCCGGATTTGTTGGATTCCTGACCGCTGTTGATTTCAATAAGTACCGGCATGACTTTGCCAATATCTGCACATTGGCGGTTTACGGTTTCGGCGATCCGAATGGAGTCAATGGTTTCAATCATGTCAAACAACTCCACAGCTCTTTTTGCCTTGTTCCGCTGCAGGTGCCCGATAAGATGCCACTGCACCTTGTGGGGCGCCTCCTGTTTTTCCCATTCCTCCAATGATTGCCGCATCACCCCGGCTTCTTGAACATAGTTGTAGCCGATCGAGGTGATCCCGGATGCTATAGCGGTTTGCACTTCGACCGCGGTGCGCGTTTTGGCGGCAGCCACCAGGAGAACATGCGGTGGAAGGGATCCCTGTATTTTTCTTATCCTTTGGTCCAGACTTTCATTTTCCATCGTTCGCTCCATGCAATTAGTGCTCGCCATTCAAGCCTTGAATAGGTATGCAGGTTTTAACCGATTTTCATGGTTGGTGTTTTCACTCCTTTTTTCCTTCAAGTTCCTTGATCTGGGCCATGATCTGTTCCATCTGTTTTTGCAAGGTCTCGGCTTGTTCCTTGAGAGCGGCTACCTGTTCCTCTTTGCCTGTCCCTTTCTGCGAGGAACTTGATGCCGTATTTGCTGGCGGAGCATTTCCGATGTCTCGTCCCATTCCTTTACCGCCGCTCATACCACGCCCCATGCCCATGCCGCCGCCCATTCCTTTACCGCCGCCCATTCCTCCACCCATTCCCATGCCGAAATGACTTTGAACACTGGGGGAGGAAGCACTGGCCAACGTGCCGGATTTGTACTGCTGAACAGCCTGTCGTACCTGTCCGCTGACTCCCGTGATCACCTGGATACCGGCCGCGCCGAATGTTTGAAAAGCGTTTGGACCGCAATTACCGGTCAGTACGGCCGACACATCTCTGTTTGCCATGAGCTGCGCGGACTGAATGCCTGCGCCGCCTCCTACTGCAGTATTTGGGTTGGGAATGGCTTCGAACTCCAGGGTGTCCGGATCGATAATCAAAAAGCAGGCACAACGTCCGAAACGCATCTCAACCTGATCTTCAAGCGTGGGTCCTGTGGATGTCACTGCGATCTTCATTTTCCTTACCTCCCTTGTTAGATCTCTTTTTTCAATTGATTCCAAAGATGAACCATCGCCTCGAAGGCCGGTCCTTTTCCGTATTCAATTATTGTTTTCCCGGCAATGAGCGCATCATTCACATTACGATCAAAGGGAATCCTGGCGATTACACGAGACCCCATATCCGACGCAATGGTTTCAATACGTTCGGCCTGCTCCGGATTAAGATCGGCCTTGTTGATGATAATGAGTGTGGGAATGCCAAAATGGCCGGTTAGGTGGAGCACGCGCTGCATATCGTGAACGCCTGAAACGGTAGGCTCGGTGACAATCAAAACTCGATCCGCCCCACTGATCGAAGCGATTACGGGGCAGCCGGTTCCAGGGGGACCGTCACCCCAAATGAATTCCTTTTTATACTTTTTGGCGAGGCCCGCGGCAACATTGCGCACCTGGGTTACGAGCCGTCCGGAATTTTCTTCCGCGATTCCCAGGCGGGCGTGCGACATGGGGCCATAGTTCGTGCTCGATACATACCATTTGCCAACTTTATTGGGCTTGGTGGTGATGGCGTCAAAGTCACACACGTATTTGCATAGACCGCACCCTTCGCATGCAAACTCATCAATCTGGCAGGTTGCCACACCCTCATTCAACGGCCCGTCGGAACGAATCGCATTAAAATGGCATAATTCAGCGCACAGACCGCAACCAGTGCACTTTGACGTGTCAATTATCGCTTTTTGTCCGCCGAAAAAATCATGTGCTTCCCTGATGGTTGGCGCTAGCAGCAAGTGCAGATCGGCGGCATCCACATCATTATCAGCCAGCGCCTTGTTGTCGGTGAGCATGGCCAATGAGGCGACCACCGTGGTTTTGCCCGAACCTCCCTTCCCGCTGATAATAGTGATTTCCTTGTAGCTTTCAGCAGTTCCAGTGGAAAGAGAGTCCACCGGTCCCGTCTTTACAAGAAATTCTTCTTCCTCGGGTGGCTTGGGGGGCGCGGTCCCGACCAAACGGGTAATACCGTCAAAAATGCCGAGTAGATTTTCCCTGAATCCCTCGAAGATGTGCGTCAGTATTTTTCCGCTGGAATATGCCTCTGCGTATTCGCGTTTGTACGGAATTCTGCCGACAATTGGAACTCCCACACGTTCGGCATATTCCGCGATGATATTGTCTTTTTCGTCCGAACGGTTGATCACGATACAGGTTGGCACCTTCTTTGTTAGTGTAAGCCCCACCGCCAGTTTCAGATCGTTAAGACCGAAAGGAGTGGGTTCCGTTACAAGAACAGCCACGTCTGAATCAGTAACAGTCTCGACCACCGGGCACGAAGTGCCCGGGGAAGCATCGATGATATTGATGGCTCCCGGGTCGATATGCTTTTTCACGCTTTGAATAACGACGGGCGCCAGCGCTTCAGCGATATTCAAAATCCCGTGCGCGAAAAAGAACGGCTGATTGCGAGGGGCAACTTCAACGCGTCCTATCTCGATCGGTTTTTCAGAAAGCGCCTTTACCGGACAGATATAGGAGCAAACCCCGCACGAATGACAGAGTTCGTTGAAAATCAAAACCTTGTCTTTTACCACCGCGATGGCGTTGTAATTACACGCCTCGGCGCACTTGCCGCAGCCCGTGCATAATGTTTCGTCCCATACGGGTTTCATGACCTCAACGGGCTTTCTTTCCGTGAATTCCGGTTGAACGAACAGATGATCATTCGGTTCCTCAACATCACAGTCAAGGAGCCGGACCGTATCTCCACGGTCAGCCAGCGCATAGGCCAAATTGACTGCGAACGTCGTTTTGCCCGTTCCGCCCTTGCCGCTGGCGATTGCGATATTCATGAAACAGCCTCCTGATATCGATTGACAGTCTTCTTTCGGAGTACAAAGGGCATTTTCCGCCTGTTAAGAATAAGCCACCCAACATTCGGTGGCCTATCCTTTGGTATTGTCGAACCTCCACTTATACGTGTCAATTATTCTTTTGGTGCTTCGGTTTCCAGTTCGGCAATCCGATTTTTGATTTCGGCAAGGGCGTTTTCGAAATACTCCGCTTGGCCCTGAAGCGCCTCGATCTCCTGTTGCCCGGTCGGCGCCGCGCCATAGGGTGCTGCGCCATAGGGTGCCGCGCCATAGGGCGCCTCGTACGGCATGCCGTATCCGTTATAGGGCATGGCCCAGCGTCCGCCGCGGCCTCCCCGGAAACCGAAGCCCATACCACGACCGAAACCAAAACGGTATCCACGTCCCGGGATCGGATTGGCGAATCCCGGCACCGGGTATCCGGCGCAATAACCCGCGGCTCTTCCTGTCATGGGTCCCATTCCACCGGGACCGGTTCCATCTCCACCTGGCATGATACACCTCCTGTGTAAATAACCTGATTGTGTTTGCTGTTCCCTTTTGGCTTGCTGATCTTCTTCTTCAGCCTTTATAGATACACATCACCTGCCCCAGCGGCCTCGACCGCGGCCAAAACCGAAACCTCGACCGCGGCCAAAACCAAATCCACGGCCACGCCGGGGCCAGCCTCCAAATCCACTACCCCAAACAGGGACATATCCCACTCCGTAACTGTTGAAAGCCGGTGTTCCAACATACGGTACGGAGCTTCCATATCCCGCTCCAGGTAAAAAGCCCCTGCCTGGAACCGGATTCATGTAACCTGGCACCGGGTATCCGGCGCAATAACCCGCGGCTCGCCCTGTCATGGGTCCCATCCCACCGGGACCGGTTCCATCTCCACCTGGCATGAGATTCTCCTTTCTTTGAATAATGACGCTACATTTTTCTCTTTCAGCCGCGCCCACCTCGAAAGCGTTTCCGGCGCCTCATCCCGCATCCCGGCATTTGGAAAGAGGGCATGAGCAGCGAACCCTTCAGATATGCATCGAGTACCTGGTTCACGTCGCCGGCAATAAACGGGATAACCCTGATGCCGCGAGCCCCGATTATGCTTGCGAAGAACTGGGAAATAGCCCCGCATATCAGGATTTCTACTCCCAGCTTCGACAGCTTCGAGACGCGTGAAAAAGGCAGTTCGGCGTTCAGAGGCTCATAGTACCTGCTGACCACCGATCCTTTCTCAATTTCAGCGACAAGCAATAAGCCCGCGGAATCGAATACCGGGGAAATTCGGTTTTTCCAAACGGTCAGGGCTACTTTCACTTTCCTTACTTCCCTCATCGGAAGCAGTTGCATTTTGTATGCCACATTGAAACCCACCCTCAGCAATATGGAAAACTAGTGTAATTTCAAGGAGTTACCAGAAATAAGGATTGAATATTATAGGAGAAAACCCAAGCATTGGGTTGCGCGATCGCGACCCTTGGGCTCACGATGGTCGCGTATCTGCGACTCTATTGAGCTTTCTTTTGTTTGGTGCGACCATCGATTTTGGGGGTATCAATGCCGAGGGTTTTTATTTTTCTGAATAGAGTGCTCTTATGCATGCCGAGTTCGCGGGCTGTTGCCAGGCGGTTGTAATTATTGCGTTTGAGTGCATCCAGTATCGCCTGGGCTTCCACTGATTTCAGAGTGGCGTCAATCGTGCCGTGTGTGGCCGGACGGGGAACCTGGCCCATAAGGGTGTCCGGCAGACAATACGTTTCGATCTGTCCGCCAGTGCAAATCACGAACGCATGCTCGATGATGTTCTCCAATTCCCGAATATTGCCAGGGTAATTGTGCGACATGAGCAAAGCAAGGACCTCCTGGCTGATACCCGTGATATTTTTTCGGCGTAATAGATTGAATCGTTTGATAAAGTGCTCAACAAGCAGCGGGATATCTTCCTTGCGGTTGCACAATGGGGGAAGCTCCAGGCGCACTATGTTTATGCGGTAAAAAAGATCTTGCCGGAAAGTTCCGTTTTTCACCATCTTCGAGAGATCTCTATTTGCGGCGGCAATGACGCGTACATCCGCCTTGACATCATGCGTAGCCCCAAGCGGCTGATAGGTCCGTTCCTGCAATACTCGCAGAAGCCGCACCTGGAAGGCAGCGCTGACATCCCCTATTTCATCCAAAAAAATGCTTCCACCTTTGGCAAGAGAAAAGCGCCCCGGCTTATCTTTGATCGCATTGGTGAAAGCCCCGGCTTTATATCCGAATAGCTCCGATTCCAACAGGGTTTCCGGCAGGGCACCGCAATTTATCACGACAAATGGTTTTTTCCGACGGGGACTTAACTCATGGATGGCACGGGCCAGAAGTTCCTTTCCTGTCCCAGTTTCTCCCTGAATCAATACTGTACTGTCGCTTCCCGCCACCTGGGGCAGAATGCTGAAAATCTTATGCATGGATGAGCTGCGACTGACCATGTCACCCACCTGAAAACGACCATCCAATTCCT
>DAOVFR010000142.1 GCA_030672805.1 Candidatus Krumholzibacteriota bacterium | reverse complement strand
AACCACGAACAGGTCCGTCGGAAGAAGAAAAAGCAGAGTAACCCGCAACGGCACGGAACAATGCTATGGAGGTGAGAGGGTGGATAACCACCCTCTTTCCTTGTTACCGGATTTACAGAGGTGCGGGCAAGATGGAACAGGCAAACGGCAGAACGTTTTCAATTGCGACCTTCGGTTGCAAACTCAACCAGTACGAGTCAGAGTGCCTCAGGCACAATCTCGAGCGGCGTAACTGGCTGTACCGGCGATTCGAGGAGGGAGCGGATTTCTATATCATCAACTCGTGTACCGTAACGGGCAAGAGCGACTCCCGCTGCCGGAACGCCGCAAGAAAGGCAAGAAGGATATCCCCGAACGCAACCGTCATAATTACAGGATGTTACGCGGAAGTACAACCGGATGAATTACGGGCCATGGATGTGGTCGATCTCGTCGTCGACAACAAGGCAAAGGAATCGATCCCCGTTATCATGAGCAGGATGATCGGTGAAGCGGAAAGCGCAGATCACACGGAATCGCCTGGAATCGAGAGTTTCCATGACCATGCGAGGGCGTTCATCAAGATACAGGAGGGCTGCAATGCCTCGTGCACCTACTGTATAATTCCCACCGCCCGGGGAAACAGCAGGAGCGTACCGGTCGCGCAGGTCCTCGACCAGGTGAAGGTCCTCGCCGATAACAACTACAACGAGATCGTCCTAACCGGAACCCATATCGGACATTACGGGAATGACCTGCCGGACCGTACGAGGCTTGCCGATCTCATAGAGAGAATCATGCACGAAACGAAGGGAGTTCGTCTGCGTCTGAGCAGTATCGAATTAAACACGATCACACCGCGTCTCATCGAACTCATCACCCACACGGATCTTCTTGCCTCTCACCTTCACATCCCCCTGCAGAGCGGTGACGACGATGTCCTCTCCGCGATGCGGAGACCCTATACGTCCCGGTTCTTCGCTGAAACGGTCGTCGAAATCGCCTCTACAATAAACGGTGTGGCCATCGGTACCGACATCATCGTAGGGTTTCCAGGCGAATCGGACGAATGCTTCGATAACACATACCGGCTTCTGAGCAAACTTCCCCTGACCTATTTCCATGTGTTCAGGTATTCGAGAAGACCTGGCACACCGGCCGCCTCGATACGGGACCAGGTACATCCTGAACTGAAAAAAAGACGCAGTAAAAAACTGATAAGTCTAGGGAAACATAAGAGGTACGGTTTTATGAAGTCCCAAATCGGAAAGAAAGAGATAGCACTCGTCCAGGGTCCCCACCACCGGTTTTCCCGGTTCTCCACGGTCCTGACGGGTAATTACTGCGAGGTCCAGGTGAAATGCTCCACGAGCCTGAGCGGAAGGCTGCTGCCCGTGAAAATCAGCCACTACTCGAGAGGCAGACTCTACGGAAGTATAGAGGGAACAGACGGTCCAGGCAACTGCCGAACGCGGGAATCCCACATATGAAAAAGCTATCCGCCCATCTCGAAAGCTTCGGATGCCAGATGAACGCCTACGACACGGAGGTCATCGCATCGATGCTGGAGGAAGAAGGGTTCCGGACGTGCAACAATCCCCGTGACGCTGACGTGATCATCGTCAATACATGCAGCGTGAGGAAGCATGCCGAGGACAGGGCTATCGGCAGACTGCACGAACTGTCCAGGCACCGGGACGCGATCCTGGTCGTTTGCGGATGCATGGCACAGCGGATGGCTGCCAACCTTTTCTCGCTCGTTCCCACGCTTCGCATCGTTTCGGGCACCACCTCGTACGATGGATTGCCTGACGCGATCAGGGAATCGATCAAAACGGGAAAAAGGTTCTGCCTTATCGAGCATGACAGCGAGGTGACCTACTCGCTCAAGCATGTCCGGCGCCATGGTTCTCCGTCGCGGTACCTCTCCGTGACGAGGGGGTGCGATAATTACTGTTCGTACTGTATAGTACCCTACCTCCGGGGAAATGTCCGGAGCAAGGATCCCGATTCGATCATCAACGAGATCGGGGAAATGATCGAATCGGGCATAAAGGAGATCACTCTCCTAGGCCAGAACGTCATGGCGTACAGGCATGGAACAACCGGCTTTATAGCGCTGCTGGAACGAGTGCTCGACGAAACGGCGATCGAACGGATACGGTTTCTAACGAGCCATCCCAGAGACGTGAATCCCGCCCTCTTCCGACTGATAGCGGAACACGAACGCATCTGTCCCCATATCCATCTGCCGGTACAGTCTGGAAGCAACAGGATACTCGAACTCATGCGAAGGGGATACACGAGGGAACGCTATCTTGAGATCATCCATGGTTCCCGCTTGATCCGTCCCGACCTCGCCATCACGACCGACATCATCGTCGGATTTCCAACAGAGTCCGAATCGGAATTCAAGGAAACCCTGGATATTGTCGAACGATCGTCATTTGACTCGGTATTCACCTTCAAGTACTCTCCGCGTGAGGGAACGGCGGCGGTGGAGATGTCCGACGACGTCCCCCTCGAGAAGAAGAAGGAGCGGCTCGCCGTGCTTAACGGGCTGGTCGGAAAAACAAGGAAAAGGATCCTGGAGGAACAGCTTGGCTCGGTTACGGAAATCCTGCTTGACGGTCAGGTACAAAAAGGTGAAAATCAATTCTGGAAAGGAAGAACTCCCCATTTCAGGAATGTTCTGATATCGGGAGACCGCCTGGATACGGGTGACTTTGTGCGCGTACGGCTAACCGATATCCGGAATTACACGTTAATCGGCGAGGAGCAGGCAAGGAGGTAGATAGTGTGGATCATTAGAGGGATCATACTTCTCGCGGGAGTCGTCGCCCTGACCTGGCTCGGAACAAAGAACGCGGGTACCGAGGTGACTTTTCACCTTTTCACGAAAACGCTCGTCGATATCGAACTGAATGTTATCCTGGTCGTAACCTTCATTGCCGGGATGCTGGTCTGGGCGATCGGCAGCTGGATTCGCGAAGCACAGCTCAGGTTCAACCTCATTAAGTCAAAAAGGAATATTCGCAAGCTCCAGGCCGAGATATCCGATCTCAGGAACCTGCCTCTAGAAGAAGAAGGCAAACCTGAAGAAACCTGACACCTCTCCGGCCAGGGAAAACAATGGAAACGATCAATATCAAGCTTGTCCTGACAATCGTTCTAGCCGCCGCAATAGTACTGCTTGTTGTCGTTCTCCTGTTCCAGAGAAAACGCAGGATCGGGGGCAGCCACAGGAGCTCATACATCGATGCCCTGTACGCCCTGATCGAGCATCGCAGCGATGACGCCCTGCGTCTTCTGACAAAAGCCGTCCGGAACGGCGAAGACGATTTCGACGCTTACCTTCAGCTAGGCAACCTGCTGAGGGATAAAAATCAGCCCGAAAAAGCGCTTCAGATCCACAGGAACCTAACTGTTCGGCGCGACCTGGGTTACGAGGAGGAAAAGGCAGTTCAGCTCGCTATGGCCGAAGACCTGTCAGAGCTGGGTAAAGTCGAAAACTCTATACACGCGCTCGAATCGGTGTACGGTAAAAAGAAGGACCGGGACATAGCGATAACCCTTCACAGGCTCTATCATCGCATTGGCGACTATGACAATGCATACTCGATGCTGAAGGATCTCTCGCGGCTGAACGACGGGATCACTGCCGCTGACAGGGCAGGCTATCTCACGACCGTGGCGCAGATGTCCGCATCCGGAGGAAAGACCGGGGAGGCGGACAGGTATCTTGACCTGGCACGTAAAGAAGATAATAAATCAGCTCCAGCGTTGTATCTTGCCGGAAAACTGGCCATGGAGAAAGGTGAGATGACGGAAGCATCGAAAGTATGGGAAAAACTTCTCCATATCGATATCATGTATTTCAGCGACATCATTTCACATCTGGAGAGAGTCCTTTACGAAGCCGGCAAATTCCAGGAACTCGAACGGATCTTGCTGGATCTTGACGGAGCGCACCCGTCCCGTCCCGAGATCATCGCCGCACTTGCTTCACTGTATGAAAGGAAAGGGGAGACCCACAGGGCGATACAGATACTCGATGATGACCGGAAAGCGGTTCTCGCCGACCCGGCGGCTTCCATCAAGCTTGCAGCCCTGTACCTCCACGCAGGCGATTCGGGAAACGCACGGAAAGTACTTGAAGAGATCGACGTATCAGGGAAACGGGGCGGCGGTTACCGCTGCGTAAAATGCGGGGCGACGTCGGAGGTCCCCCTTTCCTACTGTAGTCAATGTTTCGGCCTCAATACATTTACCCGATATGAAAGCTGAACTGGTCAGGATCCTGTGTATTCTTACCGTACTTTCGTTGGCAGGCAACGGGGCAGACGCAAGTCTGCGGTCCGTCAGGCGGATGTACAGGGAAAAGAAGTACGACGATGCCAGGGAAGCCCTCGTGAGGGAGCTTCAGTCCTACAAGGGAAAATCGCGAAGTGAGGGACTGCTTCTACTCGCAAGACTCGAAACGGAAATCGACGGCGCGGCAACCATCTACCGGCAGGTTATATCAACGGGGAGGGTCAAGTACAGGCTGAAGGCCAAGCTTGAACTCGCAAAGATACAGTACTCTGCGGGAGAATACAGAAAGGCCATAGAAACGCTTTCGTTTCTTCCCGCGAAAGGTTATTCGGGCGACAGACTCGCGGCGGTCTACTTCAGGGCCCTTTGCTGGAAACAGCTCGGAGAATTCGAGCGTGCGCGGGCGGATCTGAGCAGGATCGACCGGGGGGACTACCTCTACTGGAGTTACATGTCCATGGCGGAGATCGACGTCAGGGAGGGGAGGATCGAGGAGGCGATCGACAGGTACGAGACGATAGGCAGCAGCCACTGGAATCCGATCGCCGGTTTCAACCTGGGTGAATGTTACGAGATTCTCGGCGAGCGTGACAAGGCATTGAAGGTGTACCGGACGCTGATGCGCCAGTTCCCCGGCTCTCTCGAGACGCCGAGGGCTCGCGAGAAGATCCAGATGATCCGGTACTCAAACGATGAACAAACGAGAAAAAGGCCAGCGGGAGGAGGTAACGAGGAAACGGCCGGGGAGGGTGCCGAACTCGCGGACATGCCGCGGTTCACACTGCAGTTCGGGGCGTTCAGCGAGCGCGAGAATGCTATAAGGCTGGCGAAGGAACTTGAAGCGGAAACCACCGGAATGAGAGTCGAACGCGTGGAGCGGGATGGCCGGATCTGGCACCGTGTCCGCGTGGGCAGCTTTACCGACAGGTCCGAAGCCGAACGGCTCTCCGAACGGATCAGGAATAATACCGGGTATTCCAGCACCATCCTTCCTCTGGAATAGATGGCATCCAAATCTACACCTCTGATGAGCCAGTACCGGTCTATCAAGGATCGTTACAGGGACGGAATCCTCTTCTTTCAGGTCGGAGATTTCTACGAAACTTTTTACGATGATGCCAGGGAAGTCTCGTCGCTGCTAAACATCACCCTGACCACGAGGGACAGGGACAGGGAGAACCCCGTCCCACTGGCCGGCGTACCGATACGCGCGGCCGAATCATACATAAGCAAATTACTTCAGGCTGGACGAAAGGTTGTCATATGCGACCAGGTGGAAGACGCTTCCGGGGCAAAGGGGATCGTGAAACGCAAGGTGACCGACGTGATCACACCCGGCACGACACTTGCCCTCTCGACACTTCCCGAGAAAGAAAACAATTACCTTGTCTCCCTCTTCAAGCGGGGTGATAAGTGCGGTTTTTCGCTGCTTGACCTCTCCACGGGCGAATTCCGCGCCGGCGAGGAGACAGTGGCCGTAGTCGAGAACCTGATCAGCGTCTACCCCGTGCGCGAATATCTCGTCCCGGCCGGCGCGGACGACCTGAAGCGGATGCTCGACGGCCAGGAAAGCGGCGGTGTCTGGGAAGAGTTGCCCCTTTTCCGTTTCGACCTGAGTGAGGGCGGGAAGATTCTAAGGAATCACTTCCGCGTGGATAACCTTTCATGCTTTGGCATCGAGGAAACGTCACTCGCTGTCGCTGCTGCCGGAGCAGCCCTCGGCCACGTCAAGGAACTCAGGCAGAATGACCTGGACCACGTAACCTCCCTCAATCTCATCACCCCGCATGATTCTCTCTTTCTCGATAACGAAACGCTGAGAAACCTCGAAGTATTCGAACCGATGAGAGGGAACACACCCGAATCCACACTTATACACCACATCGACCGTACCGGGACCTCCCATGGAGCAAGGGAACTTCGAGACTGGATCAGGCATCCGCTTCGCAACTTGTGCGGAATCAAAGAACGCCTCGAAGGGATCGATGTCTTTCTCAGCGATCATATCTCCCTCCGTGAGATCAGGAGAAAACTTCGAAGGTTCCCCGATATAGAACGGCTCTTATCGCGTATCTCCACCGGCAAGGCGGGACCACGAGAGCTGCTCTCGCTTCTCGATTCGCTGTCCCGGCTGCCCGGGATAGAACGTGTATTATCCGGGCTCCGGGCGGCGATCGTAGAGAGGTCCGCCGAGGACATCCGCACGAAACCCGCATCGAAAGGTCTCATCGAGTCCAGTATCGAACCGGCATGCCCTCCACATTTCAGGGACGGTGGAGTAATCAGAAAGGGATTCGACTCCGCCCTGGATACATTGATCGATGATTCGGAGAACGGCAAATCATGGATCTCGTCGCTGCAGGAGTCAGAAAG
>DAOVFR010000019.1 GCA_030672805.1 Candidatus Krumholzibacteriota bacterium | reverse complement strand
TCGATCTTCACCGCCTTGGTGCCCCGGCCTGCGCCCGTGAAGATCACCGTCTGCCCGGCATCGATGTGTCGTTTTGTCCCCATGTCAGGTCATCATATCTTGCCGGATAACAATTTGTGAATCATTTTTGCATACGGGGTCGATCGAATACTTTTCATGAACGAATCATAATCGATGCTCGAGAGGACTGGAAAGTAGCTCGGTTTTGCCATATCTTCATTCGACTTGACGAGTTTCCTTGAGACCATTTCACGTTTCAGTTCGTCCTTGAGAGCTTCGGGACAAATCGGTGAATGATAGACAACCTGTGTAGCCAGGTAGAGCATCCTGTCGATATGATCCTCGTTGCCGACTTCGTGAAGGTGAGGATTCCGTGAACCGATCTGAAACACTTCAACCTTTCGTTTCATGACTTCGGACAGAGGGCTTTCGAGGATGCCGCCGAATTTCTCCAAGAGATTGACGATATGGTACGGTTCTATCGAATATCCGGACGAGTAATCGAGTACCATGGCGAGATCCATCGTCATGGCGTGCTCGCCTGCGTTTCCTGTCTTTACAATCTCCGTCTCGAACCCGGTGTAATGACCGATCAGCTTGTTGAGCATCTTGTTCGTATAGGACGACGTTCGCCCCCATTTCTTGAAGAACAGTTTTGACTTAATAATCTTGGGTTTGCTGTGCCACGCGATCCGCACCATGGTATACGGGGAACTGCCGATCGTGAAGCCGGAGGCGTATTCCCTGATATACTCCTCGACGGATCCGGGAAAGTAGTTGTCGGCATCGACGAATCCGATGTATTTCTTTCCCGCAAGCCTGGCCAGGATCGTCCCGATCAGCATCCCCTCCGCCTTTCCATCCCTTACATTTCCATTCCCGTCCAGGATCTCGGTATACCCTATCTCCGCGAACGCCTTGGCAAGACGAGGATCTTTCTGGTGTGCGATCAGTGCGTTCCTGTTTGTGAAGGTACAGAAATCCCCGAGAGCATCTTCTTCCATTGCAAAACGATTGTTAGGTTCGAGGGGGCTGTTCGACACTATGATCGGCAGGCAGTGATGGGGTATGCCGCACAGCACACCATCGAGCAGCCTGAGCCGTTCGTTGCGCACGGGAATGATAATCGCCATTTCCTTGTAAATATTGCACAGGTCGTGGTAGGGAATTCGTTCAATGATGTGTTTATTCTTGGTGATCGAACCGTTTTCAATTCCTGAATCGAGTTCGAACACCTTCTGAAGACCACCAAAGCAAATCGCACCGAATCTTTCCACATTCTTCGGTAATTCTATTCTCATGAACCTCCCACCCCATAATCGCTTGTAAAACTTCAACCCTGCAAGGGGGTTTTACACCTGTATATCCCCTGAAAACATGCCTCGTGGGTTAATGGGATTCCAACGTTGAAAGAAAATGAGTGATCCTATTCATTGCCATGAACAGCATCACATATCTGCTTGTGTTGTGTATGGGGATACCCGTTTGTTGATTCAATCCTCATTCCAATCATCTCCCCAACCCTTTATAACCCATCAATGATCATTCTGTACGAAAGTATCATAATTTGTCAAGTATTTTCCTTGAAGTGTCAGCTTACGAAATAACGCTTTTTTCCGACGAGCCGCGCATCAGTAACCACAGGAAGAAAGGTCCGCCAAGAATGGCTGTTATCACACCTACGGGGATTTCGGCGGGTGATATAATTGTTCGGGCAAACGTATCGCATAAAACGAGAAACGCACCTCCGAACAGAAAAGTGGCGGGTGCGAGATGACGGTGGTTCGGACCGATGAACAGCCGGCATATGTGTGGCGCCATCATGCCAATAAATCCAATCGGTCCGAATATCGAGACGGCACTTCCCACCATCAGCGATGTCACGATGAAGATGATCGCCTTTACCCTGATGATACGAACACCACGGCTCAGGGCGAGGTCATCGCCGATAGTGAGAAGATTCAGTTCGTTTGTGAGCATGAAGATGGTCGCGCTTCCTATCGCCACGAAAGGAATAAACCTTATGACCGGGTCGAACCCCACGATCTCGAATCCACCCATAAGCCAGCGAACGACCCGGAAGGAACTTGTAAAATCGCTCAGGTACTGGATGAACATGATAAAACTCGAGAAAAAGAAATTTACCGCTACTCCGGCCACGAGCATCGTGGCTGTTGTGAAGCCCCGCCTGGTACGCGTCAATCCGTAAACGATCATTACGGAGATCATGGCCCATGCGAAAGCGCTCAAAGTTTTTCCGGGAATACCGAGCACCGAGAAGAGAACCCCCACCTGTATATACAGAGTCGCACCGAAGGCCGCACCGGCCGACACTCCGAGTGTGAACGGTGTCGCAAGAGGGTTCCTGAACATGGCCTGAAACGCCATGCCG
This sequence comes from Candidatus Krumholzibacteriota bacterium, assembly GCA_030672805.1. Taxonomy (GTDB): domain Bacteria; phylum Krumholzibacteriota; class Krumholzibacteriia; order Krumholzibacteriales; family Krumholzibacteriaceae; genus DAOVFR01. The sequence goes on along the minus strand of DAOVFR010000019.1, from coordinate 16,151 downwards.
CTGATTGCAAGCGCAGCTCCCGCGCAGAATGAAGCGACGACCCTCGGCACCCTGAACTTCCAGAAGATATTCGCTCTTGCGTCTTCCCCGCCAGCCTTCAGAACAGAACCGAATGGCACGTGCTCGGTGCCCCAAAAAGGTGACATTACAAGGACGACCACGGTGAATACGCCGAGCAGGATCAGGATGAATGCCTTCCTGTTTTTCATGGCTCGATGATATCAGGAGCAATTACCGGCTGGCCGGTCCGCGGGTGCCGGTGAATCATGAACCTCCTGTCATACACCCCCTCCAGCAGCTCGTTCGTAATTATCGATTCAGAATCGCCGTCGTATATAACGCGTCCGTTCTTCAGGATTACGACCCTGTCACCATTCAGGGCCGCACTGTTGATGTCGTGCGTGACATTCAAGATCGTGATGCCGAGTGTCCGGTTGACTGTCGCCAGAACACGTTGAATATCCTCTTCGTGCTTGGGATCGAGAAACGTGGTCGGTTCATCGAGGAGCATGATTCCGGCACCCTGTGCGAGCGCGGAAGCAATTAGCACCATCTGTTTTTCTCCCCCGCTCAGCGTGTTGAACCTGCGCTCGGCGATGCCGGATGTTCCTGTCATCTCCAGGGCCTGTTCCACCGCTTCCCGGTCAACCGGCTTGATCGAGGTGAACGGGCTCAGATGGGGATAGCGTCCCATCACTACCATCTCCCCCACGGTGAACGGCACTGACCGGCCCTCGCTCTGGGGTACATAGCTGATACGCCCGGCCAGTTCCTTCTGGCTCATTGCGTCGATCGGGATACCCGCAACTTTTACCGTTCCCGTCCAGTTCGGATATATCCTCATCAGGCATTTTAGAATCGTTGTCTTGCCGGCGCCGTTCGGCCCGATTATTGAGAGGTACTCCCTCTCGTCGACGGAGAAAGAAACCGCTTCGAGAATTCTCGCACCACCGATAGAAATGGAAAGGTCCTTTATTTCAACAGCCGGTTCCTTCAATCAGGGCTCCATTCGATCTCAGGGTGGATCAGCCGCGCGAGACGTTCGAGGAACAGAATAAAGCGTGGTCCCGGGATCACCGCGTAATGGTCGGTGATTACGTACAGGCGTCCCTTTTCAATCGCATCGACCGCCGAAACGCTGTTCCAGTCCTCTTTCACCGCGTTTTCCCCTGGCGCCAGTGTATCGCTTCCGATGACGACATCGATGATTACCTGGGGATCGAGGTAAATGATCCCCTCGGCGGAAAGCATCGGGTATGCCGGGTATGTCCTCTCATACGCGTTTGTTCCCCCGGCGATCGAGATCATCTCACTATAGAGAGTGTTATTCCCGGCTATATAGACAGCGCCAAGGGTACCCGTGCCCGTTTCACGACCTACCGAGATCATCACTCTCGGCCTTGCCATTCCCCCGGTCCTATCGCTTATACGCTTCATCCTCGTCTTTATTGTTCCAACAAGCGAGTCGCCTTTTTCCCGGGCCCCGCATTTGCGGGCGATCGTCTCGATCGAATCGAGTATGTCCTTGATGGTTTTATTGTCGACGGTGAGCATATCGATATCAAGTTCGGAAATATATTTCCCGGCCTTTTCCATTTCCGGCAGGATAATCACCAGGTCGGGTTCGAGGAGAGCAATAGCTTCATAATTCGTGTCGATGTAGCCGCCGACATCCGCCTTTGACTTCGCCTCGGGCGGGAATGTGCAGAAGCGCGTGACACCGACGACCTTGCATCCAAGTCCGAGGTCGAAGAGAATCTCCGTCGTACTCGGCGAGAGAGACACGATCCGTTCATACGCGGCATTTTCCGTTCGTACCACCGGTGTTCCTGCATGCAAAACAAGTGTCCGGAGAAGTAACGGGATACATATCCATCTCATCACCAAGCCGAATCACCCGCTTTTAACTCTATCATGGAATGTACAATCCCCTGGCCGGTTCATAATGTTCATCATCGTTTGAAGATCGATATCTCATCGAGGGATTTTCGCCTCTTATCGGGTGGTGCCTCTCCGGGGAAACCGACCGTTATCATTGCAGTCACTTCCCAGTTGGCGGGCAGTTCGAGTACCTTACTGACGGCTTTCTTATTGAACCACCCGATCCAGCAGGTTCCAAGGCCGAGTTCCGTCGCCTGCAGTATGAAGTGCTCCCCGGCAATGCCCGCATCTATCATGTGGTATCCGATACCCTTGATACTCCCACCCAGCCTGTGAGTGATGAAATCCAGATCAGTAGCAATAACAACAAAAACCGGCGCATTGGAAGCCCATCTGTTCGGAACTACGATTCCCCCGAGTGATTTGTCTGCCAGCCGTTCCTTCAGTTCGCCCTCGACGATGATGAAACGCCATGCCTGCGTGTTGCATGCGGTCGGCGCAAACCGCGCGGCTTCGATACATGCCTTTATCATCTCCGCCGGTACCGGGTCCGTCATGTAACGGCGGATACTTCTCCGTTTCCTGACAAGGCTGATAAAATCATACATAGTTACATATATTCTATTTTATCTTTCAGTTAGGCGTCTTATATAATGTATCATATCAAGTGAAAAGATCGTGTTTCTTCTGATCGAAGTCGCCCCTTCCGCAGAGAAGCACGGAGCAGGCGGGAAGACTCGCCGATACCTGTCTGCTGATGGAGTCGGATATCTCCCTTATTTCCCACTGCGCGCCAGGATCGCTTCTCAGGCGAACGAAATGGTACAGCTCCCTCATGTTCATATCTACCAGTACGCGGCGTCGGTGCGCATTGGTCAGTGTGTAATCGGCCGCATCTCCCGCTTTCATGCGTAATGAACGGTACATGCGTTCAGTACTCGATATCGTTTCCCTGAAAAAAGAAACCGCTTTGGACCTGCGGACGGACCGTGGAATCGACACTCCGAGTTCAAGACTGTATGGCTGTGTGATGAGCATTGCCATCCTGTGCCTCTTGAGCTGGGCATAACAGGAAGCGGAGACGAGTACTTCGAAAAGGACGTGAATTGACTCGAACTCTCTCCAGACACTGTCGTGATGCTGCATGTGTCTCATGGTCTCCGTAATCAAGTCCTTCTTCCGCGCCTCTGAGAGTCTCGATGCGGCACGCAAGGCTTCCCTGTATGAAACCCGTGCCGACGAAAATATCATGGATGCCGCTACACGCGTGTCCCCATCCCGCGTAGCATCGATCAGCCTGACTGCAGCGCCTCCATCATCTCGCGACAGGCGCCTGGTATCGCACGATTCCGCGATTTTATCCTGTATCGCCGGCACCTGCAGAAAATAATCCGTCGGCCGATGGTACCGTATCAGGGACGGGGCATACGAACGGGCTGCCCGGGCCATCCTCGATCCCAGTTCGCGGAGCTCCTCGAGCGGGTGAGACGCAAGCCTGCTCGTCATGTACTCGAGTTCCCTTGCGTTCACGGTCATTCCAAGCTGCGCCGAGGCGGCAAGAGGCATCAGGTACCTCGCATCCTCACGGGCGATTTCCTCGCTGTCGCTAACGGAAATTATCCTGTCAAAGAGTTTCCCGTACGCATTGTGAAGATGGTTCATCAGCCTTGTGAACTCTCTCTTCATACCCGCTTTCACAACCTCTCCCGGGATGACGAGTTCCTTTCCGAGCTTGATGTATCTCTGGGATTTTTCCGTAAAAGACGCAAGCCTGAACCGCTCGAGCTCTTCAACGGCGAGCCTGGATATCTGCATGATATCGAAGTTGAAAACGGTATGCTCCGCAACCGAAGAGTGCCCGTATTCAAAGACAATTCTCTCGTTAGATTTCCGGGCCCGTTCAACGTCTCTCCTGGCGTCACGTCTGAGCACGTCCACATTACGGGGGTCCCTGCTTATCCTGGCATACGCGGCGGATATGACCTCGGGTGTCATCGGTCCCCCGATGGTATCTTTTGCCCTGTTGATGAGAGCGGTCTCCACGTTGCATCCAGCAAGAATGACCTTCATCGCTTGCCTTTCACGGAGAACGGATTAAAAACTGAAGAGGGCGCTGCCGTAGAACTTCCATTCCTTACCTTCGTAGAACGTTAGAAGGTTATTGAAAGGATCGACGTACTTTATATCGTTGAGACCGTAAGCCGCCTCGAAGGATGCGGCGAGCGGAAAACTGTAGAATGAAAAACCCTTCAGGCGCACTTCGAAACCGACGTCCTTCTTGTTGCCCCTCAGGTCGAAACCGTCGTCGTTCCATGCTTTGCCCGCTTCCGCGAACAGTCCCGCGTAGATCGAGCTGAAATAGAGATGGAATATCCGTTTGTCGATATGAGGAAGGAGGGGAAACCGGTACGTAAGCCGGCCCATAGCGATCTTCCGTCCCCCGAGACTGTAGTAGGAATAACCGCGCAGTCCGTCCCTGCTCCCGATGTACAGGTGGAAAAAATCGGAAATCACGTCTTTGTAAATGCCGGTGATGGCGCCCACACGTCCGAAGATCGTTAACGCATGAGCCCAGAACGGAAGCGGGAGATATTCTTTATAGGCCAGTTCGTACCGAACGAAATAATTCTTGTTGTATCTGGGCTCGAGCATGTACTCGAATTCCCCCGAATCGAGCTTGTTGAGTGCCAGTGTCTGTTCGATATGAAGCGTTCTTCCCTTCCTCGGATTTATATCGGCGTCCGTTTCCCTCCGGATACTGCGGTAATCGTACAGGATTGAGATCTCGTTGCCCTTGTAGTACGTCCAGCCGATCTCCATATCGAGAAGATCCCACTGCTCGATGTTCAAGCCATACTCACCGTGGTTGTAGCGTAACGATATATCCATCGCTCGAAAACGGGTAGGCGGAACCAGCTCGAATGTGCAAGTGAAGAAGGCATCCCACAGGTCGTATCTCGTCTTGAACTCGTAATCGTTACCGTCCTCCAACCTCGATATGTAATCATAGTGTTTCCTGCTTCTGATCACATCGAACCTCAACGTGGGCTTGAACTGTCTCATCTCGAAGTTCAGGGAGAAATCGAATTCCATGTCGCCGTTTACCGACGCGCCTGCAAGAATGCTCTGCCGGTCGATTATATCTCCCGAGCTCACGGTGAGACCGATGCGCGGTTTTCCCTCGTATACCATGAAGCATGGAAAGAAATAGATCGGTGTGTACCGAATGCCGAAATCCCCGGCATCGGCAACGCCGGGACCGGCTAACGCGCTCCCGCCGGAACGATCGGATTCCCGCGGGGAAACGGACCGGCCTGCGGCGATATACTCGTTTCTTTCCCTGAAGAGCGACCGGTCGTCCTGACGCATATCGGGTTTCCGCGCGGAGTCTTGCCAGTTCTGCAGTTCCCTTATCTCGTACCCGTCGCCTCCGTACGAGGCGAAAAGCACCCTTCCTCCGGCCTCACAGGGGGCGAAGGCGCCGCCTATCACGTTCGTGCATACCAGATCCGTGGAGTCGGCCAGGTTTCTGAAGTATAGATTGAAGATCCCCGTCCGGTCGCTCGAGTAGAAGAAACCACTCCCGTCCGACGACCACGATGGGTCCCTCTCGTCGGCACCGGTCGAGACGATGACGGATTCATTACCGGTCCGAGGATCGATCAGCACGATATCCCGGCTCGACCCTTCGAAACAGGATGCGAGTATGCCTCCACTTCCCCATGAAAGTCCGAAGTATTTCCGTCCGGCGGCATGTCCCCCTATGAACCGGTGTCTGCCGCTCTCCGGGTCTAGCAGGGCCAACCTGTCCGTACCGTCCCTGTTGACAACAAAGGCGATGTTTCCGTCGTCCGGGGACCATACCGGATCAAGGGCATGGAGTGATGTCGTCAGTCTCCGTTCTTTCCCTGTCGCGACGTCGAAGAGAAAGATATCGCTTATCTCGTATCCGTGTCTGTTCCGAACCGTCGTCCGTGCATAGCACAGCTTCGTTCCTTCCCGGGCAAGGGAAGCACGGGAAACGACATCATCCGCGATCACATCTTCCAGGCCATCTCCCGACAGATGGACCAGGTCGAGACTCGAGAAATCCCTGCCCCTGTTTGAAAGAAAGAATATCCCGTCGTTTCCTCCATTCCCCACTGGGAAGAGATTCATGAACCCCTTGCCCGCGATACGTTTTCCTGCAACCGCCGTCATTGAAATCTGCTCAGCAGTGGAACCGTAGCGATCACGAAGCTTATCCTTCCACAAATCGAAGAGCTTCGATTCGGATATACCGAGTGCTTTCCTGCATGCCCCGTTGAAGGAGATCCTGTGAATTCCCGAGAGTGCCGCCGTCAGATCGGTGAGTCTCTCGTCACCGAACCGCTGTCCGACAAACCGTACAAGAGAAAAACCCTGGTTGTACACCATCTCCGATTCGAGGGAGTTCTTCCCGAATACACCCATCTTGTCGATCGACAGGAGACGATCGTTCAGCACAGCGGTTCTCAACAGCATATCCCTGTGAGAATCCCAGATATCATTCCTTGCACGGTCACACTGGTACTGAGCCGTACCTTCCGCGAACCAGGCCGGCACCAACTCCCCGGCTACAGGAAGAGATACCTGGAGGTTTGGATAACCGGTGATCACGTCGGGACGTTTTTCCCGCTCGAAGTCGATTGCCTGGAGATATAAAGAAGGCATCAACCTGGGCAGTTTCATCGCTTTCTGGATCTGAACCATGTGTGTGAATTCGTGCGTGATGACGTTCCGGAGCCAGTTCGAGGCGCCCCTGAGTTGAAATTCCATGTCGGAGGCGCTGATACGTATTTTGTTCAGGTAATAATACGAAGCTCCGACGGAGATGCTCTCCTTATCAGAGATAATAATATGGATCTTCCTGCCCGGTTCGTACCGGTAAAACTCCGTTACCGGACCGTAGATCTCTTCCGCGATGAACGCCGCCTGTTGAGCGCTCCATTCGGCGCCTGGATGAAAGCATATCTCGAAATGCTCCGTGGAGATCGTTTTCCACTGGATCTCCGAGTGATTCCACGAATTACATGGGATCGGTACAGCAAGAAGCGTTACCGCAAGCATGACTGCACATGCTGCGATTGCCCTCGTACGAGGGCATCGGATGTGAACCACGATGGATTATTCCTTCCTTATCATCCTCTTGACCCGAAAGCGGCTTACCTGCCCTTTACCTTTTTCAGGTACCGGTAGACATCGGTATCCGTCGTCAGGATCGCCTTCGTGTTCTGGCCAAGCGTGTTCCTGTATACATCGAGAGACTTCAGAAAGGAGTAGAATTCGGGGTCCTTATTGTATGAATCCGCATAGATTTTCGTCGCACGGGCATCCGCTTTTCCCTTGATATCCTCCGATTTCTTGTACGCTTCGGATTGGATCTTGTTCAGCTCCCGTTCCTTCATGCCAACGATCTCGGCCTGTTTCCCTTCACCTTCCGAGCGGTACTTCGACGCTATCCTCAGTCTCTCTGAATTCATCCGCTCGTATACCTTCTTTAGAACAACCTCGATGTATTTGAGACGCTTCACCTGCACGTCGAGGATCTCCAGCCCGTACTGCGGAACCAGCTCGGAAGCACGATCGAGCATTTCCTTCGTCAATACTTCCCTGCCCAGCTCGATTTCATCGTAAACTTCGATTATCGAATCGTCTTCCCTGGTTACACCACTTCTCTTCTCGATGATCTCGTTTGAATTCCTTACGACCTCGACTAATTTGTGGCTCGACACGACATCCCTCGCCGCGGAATCGATGATATCATCGAGCCTCCCCTGCGCCCCTCTCACATTGCCGACTGACTGGTAGAAAAGCAGCGGATCGACGATCCGCCAGCGTGCCGTCGTATCCAGAAAGATATATTTCTTGTCGGCGGTAGGTATCTCGTCCTCCGAACCGTCCCAGATAAGAATCCGTTTCTCGAAACGGTGAAGCTTGTGAATAAAAGGAGCTTTCACGTGCAGACCTGCCCGTGTAACCGCACCTCCGATCGGTTTCCCGAACTGGGTGATGATCGCCTGCTCGGACTCGGATAGCTTGTAGAAAGTATTGGTTACTAGAATCAGTGCAACGATAACGAAGATGATCAATCCTATCGGTCCACGTCCGGTCATTTTCCACCACCTCCTTTTCCCTTTCCTCCAATATCAAGATGCGGCAATATCACTTGCTGCTTCTCGTCCACGATGTAAATTTCACGAATCTTTGGAAGCACCTCGTTCATCATTTCGAGATAAAGCCGTCTTCTCGTCACAGCCGGGGCTAATCGGTATTCCCTGTAGACCTGGTTGAAGAGAGCGACGTCTCCAAGTGCCCGGTTCACCCTGCGCAGGGCGTATCCTTCGGCCCTGGCAATCATCTGCTCCGCCTCTCCCTTCGCCTTCGGAATCCTCTTGTTGTAGTTTTCCCACGCTTCGTTGATCATCTTTTCCCTGTCCTGCTTGGCCCTGCTCACCTCGTTGAACGCGGGCTGGACCGGTTCGGGAGGATTGACGTCCTGGAGCTTTACGGTGACGATGTGTATCCCCGATTCAAATTGGTCGAGAAGTTCCTGGAGATCGATCTCCACTATCTTGCCTATCTCTATCCTCCCCACCGTGAGGACCTCCGTGACCGCCCTGTCTCCGACAACCTTCCTGACGACAGCTTCCGACATCGCCCGCAGTGTCTCGACGGGATCCTTTATCTTGAAAAGATACTTGTACGGATCGTCGATCCTGTACTGAACGATCCATTCAACCTCAGCGACGTTCAGGTCGCCCGTGAGCATGATCGATTCATCGAGATACCGCGAGCTGCTGTACTGTGTCCTGATGTCGGCACGCAGCGTCCGGAAACCGAATTCCTCCTTGAAGACCTTTTTGATCTTTACCTTTTTAACCGTTTCGATATTGAACGGTATCTTGATGTGAAGCCCCGGATCCGTCTGGCGAACATACTTGCCGAAGCGTTGAATAACACCTACCTCATCTGCTCCGACCGAATACAGGCCCGTGGCCAGGATAATGATGATGACGATCACACCCACAATCTTATGGAGGATACCTCCACGCACCGGGTATGTCTTGTCTCCGATGGTCACTTGCATACCATACCCCTTTCTTCTGGTTGATTGAAACTAAACTGCCGGTATATGCAACTGTGATTGCACACACCCACATTCGCACACTCGCAACCCCCATCTAATACTCACCATACAAGGAACAGGGGAAGTTTATTCGATCCATGGATGACAAACCAGAGTAATGTATCGTATAATTCGCGTCAATAATTATTTATGATGACGGGGTTACACGCGCCTGTACTGGTAGCGCGCCCTGCAGGTACCCTCGCTCGACACCATGCACGGTCCGGTGGGCTTCCTTGGTGTGCAGACCGTTCCGAAGAGAGGACATTCCTCCGGTTCTGCGTCCCCCAGAATGACAAGGTGGCATATACAGCCCGGCATGACATCCACCGACTCGGCGAATGGCTCCAGACCTAATTTCCTGACCGCGTCAAGGTGCTCGAATTCACTTCTCAGCGATAGTCCCGATTCCGGTATCACGCCGATACCACGCCATGAGGCGTCAACAGGCTCGAATACACGGTATATCGATTCCCGTGCCTTTCTGTTGCCATTCTCGGTCACGACCCGTTTATAAAGGTTCACGACCCTGGCCGGCATCCCGTTTTCCGCCTGGTTTACAAGATCGATGATTGCCCTGAGGATATCGAGCGGCTCGAATCCTGCTATGACGCCCGGCATGCCGTACCCGGTCTCCAGGAAGAGATAGCCTCTACGGCCGAGAACCGTGCTTACGTGGCCGGGAAGTATAAAACCATTGAGAGCGCTCCCGGCCCTTTCTAGAAGGAACGTGAGCGCCGGTGGGATCAGGCGAAGCGATGGGATGATCGTGAAGTTCCGCGGCGGATCGGCCGCCAGCGTGGCGGCGATCGGTCCCGCCGTCGTTTCGAATCCGACTGCTACGAAGATAACCTCTTTAAAGGGATTGTCCCGTGCGATCCTCACCGCATCCATCGGGGAATATACCACGCGAACGGCCCGACCCTTCGCCTTTACCATCTCGAGCGAGCTGTTTATCGAGGGTACACGGAACATGTCGCCGAAAGTAGTGAGTATAACGCCATCCCGCATGGCGGCACCGATGGCTAAATCGATATCATGCGATGGGCAGACACATACCGGACAGCCGGGACCTGCGATGAGTCTCAGCCCTTCGGGCAGGATCGAGCGGATTCCGGCCTTCGCGATGGCATGCTCGTGTGTTCCGCAAACGTGCATGATCGCCAGCGGCTGTTTCAGGACATGCTTGCCGAGAGCATCAGCTAGTGGTTTCATGATCGCGGGATCGTGAATGGACTGCAGGATACTGTTGCTTGACATGATGGACGATCGTCCCGTGTTATATTATTTCTTTTTGCTGTCGAACCTTTGATGCACACCCGCGTTATAAACCTGTCTTATCAGCTCGAGTGTTTCAAGTGCCTCCCTCTCATCGAGTTTTTCGATTGCAAACCCCGTGTGTATCAATACGTAGTCCCCGGTTTTGCAGCCCTCAAGAAGATCGAGCCTTATCGATTTCTTCACTCCGCCCGCTTCCGCGGCTGCTTCTTTACCATTTATCTGGATGATCTGCATGGGTATACCGAGACACATCAACCGTTCCTGCACTTTCCGTAAAACTTTTCTATCCACGAGATCCAGCCGTCAATTCCTTCTCCTGTTTTACATGAAAGTTCCAGGATCTCGATATCGGGATTGATATCAAGCGCCTCCCCTTTCGCCTTGTCTATGTCGAAGTCGACGTATTGCAGCAAGTCGACCTTGTTCAATACGAGCAATCGTGATTCCCGGAACATCAAGGGATACTTTTTCGGTTTGTCATCGCCCTCCGTAATGCTGAGAAGCATTACCCGTGCATCCTCACCGAGATCGAACTCCGCCGGGCAAACAAGGTTGCCGACGTTCTCGATGAAAAGCAGATCGATGATATCAAGGTCGAGACGGTGAAGGGCCGAGTGCACCATGGAAGCATCCAGGTGACATACGCCACCCGTTTGAATCTGGTATACCGCAATGCCTAGTTCGGCGATCCGTTCCGCGTCACGACTGGTCTGCAGGTCTCCCTCTATGACTCCGATACTGTACCGGTCACGAAGATGCGGGATCGTGTTCACGAGCAGTGACGTCTTTCCCGCCCCCGGCGCGCTCATAATGTTCAGGGAAACAACGCCATTCTTTCGGATAAGATCCCTGTTTTCTTCCGCTATCAGGCGGTTCTTCTCGCGCAGGTCCGTTCCCACATGAATCTCGTGCATCCGTTACTCCACGCTGTTGCATCCGCAGGCATCACCCTGCTCCATGCCCGTATCATCATCCGTGAGGATATAGTCAACTTCCATCTCCCTGCCTGAGACGATCTCGCAGTCCATTCCGCCGCAGACGGGGCAGGAAAAAACCAGGTCGTTCGGGTGAAACTCGCCGTTGCACCCCCTGCACCGCGTCATTAAAGGAACCCGCTCATATTCAAGTGCACCACTTTCCGAAACCGTCCCCTTGGATAGTACATCGAATGCGAACCGCAGCGAATCCTCATTGATACCAGACATCTCACCGATCCGAACATGTATAACCCGGACACGATCACAACCCTCCTTTGCAGCGACACGTGTCACCACTTCAAGAAGATTCTGCATCAGCGAGACCTCATGCATTCCTTTTCCTTCCGGCGAGAGGGATAGAAATCCGTTCTTTCGTTTCTCCCTTCACCAGCCCCTCGATTTCCCGCGCCAGCGGTTCGATCACAGCTTCCACGGCCGCCCTACACCCCTCGTGTATCGTCACCATGTCCTCACCCTGGACCGCGTACACGACAACATCGCCGGGCATCGAGAAACCCAGCCGTCTGCCGAGCTCGAGCGCCGTGACGAGATCGATGTCATGGACAGACGCCAGGCGTGGGGTAATCTGCATGTCATCCGGCCGTATCCTGAATACCGTACCCGGTATCTCGCCCTCTAGCTGGATCGCATCGACGATGATAGCCCTCTCGTATCCCTGTAACATCTCGATGAGATCGACGCCGCCGAGTTCCGCCTCACGGACGTCCGCTAGACCGTCGAAACGGCCCGTGCACGCGCGCGCAGTATACACGCCCACTCCGTCGTCGCAGATCAGGGTGTTACCCAAACCCAAAACCAGGGTTTTCATGTGACTACCCCGTTGAACTGCACATTATCTCGACAGTTTATGCAAGGTTTCGCCATCGCTGCTTTTGACCTCAACTGCCAGGGGCATCTGCCCGGGAAGGCTGTGTGTGGCGCAGCTTAAGCATGGATCGAAAAGCCTGAAAGCCATCTCGACCATGTTCAGCAGACCCTGGCCGATACCGCCTTCTTTATTGATGAATTTCTGTGCGGCCTTCTTTACGGCCATGGAAATAGGCGCATTGTTGTTGGTCGTCCCGACGACAAGGTTCGCCTTCGTAATGATGCCGTTTTCGTCGGTCCAATAATGATGCGTCAAGGTTCCCCGTGGAGCTTCAATGATGCTGATGCCCTCTTTGGGTGTAGTCGAAGGGAGAACCCGGACGTTCGGATCGAGTATTTCATCATCATTCACTAGTTCGACAAGTCTTTCCGCCGAATAAAGAACCTCGATAAGCCTTGCCCAGTGATGCGCCAGCAGCTTGTGCACTGGTTTGCCACCGAGCGTTTCGAACATCTTTTCGTACTCGGCCTGAGCCTTGGGTGTGGCCATCCCGTCCGCAGCATTCAATCTTGCAAGCGGCGCAACCTGGTAGATTGACGTTCCGGGTCCTTCCTTGAAACCGTCCCAGCCGTACTGCTTGAGATACGGGTATTTGAGGTAAGAATACGGTTCGACGTGTTCGGCGATGTATTCCAGGTATTCCGTCTCGGAATATTTGAAGAGTTCCCTGCCTTCCGTATCCACCACCCTAACTTTACCATCGTAGAAGTTGACCCTGTTGTTTTCGTCGACAAGTCCCATGTAATTGGTGACAAGCTCATACCCATCGCCAACAACAATGTCAAGGTAGTCCCTGTTCTTGAGTACAACATCCTCGAAAAGTTTCAATCCGAACTCACCGAATTTGACCTGATCATCGGCCATGGGCTTTATTTTTTCCCTGTCCTCCTTGCTCAGGAACTTGCTGACTCCGCCAGGAACATTCCATACAGGGTGCGTCGACCTGCCGCCGACAATTATCTGTATCTCCTGGGAAATCGCTCTCTGGCGGATAACCTCAGAGCCTATTTCGAGCCCCACTTTCTCGATAAGACCGAGGATGTTTCTCTTTTCCGGTGGGGCATCAGGACCAACCACGAAATCGGGCGCAGCCAGGGCATAGAAATGCGCCGCATGGCTGTGGATGAAATGAGCCATGTAGTACAATTCCCGCAGTTTCACGGCCGATGCAGGAGGTTTAACATTATATACAGCATCTACGGCCTTACCCGAGGCCATGTGGTGGGCGGCCGGGCAAACGCCGCAGATACGAGAGACAATCCTTGATACTTCTTCGATCGGAAGGCCTTCGACGAATTTCTCGAATCCCCTTAGTTCCGGAATCTGAAGGTATGCATTTTCAACGTTGCCTTCGTCATCCAGAAACAGGGTTATCTTCCCATGGCCTTCGAGACGGGTGATCGGATCGATAGACACTCGTTTCATACTTTTTTCCTCCTCAACATGGAAGCTGCAAGACTAAAGCGATGAAACGTCCGCAAAGGATCTACGATACCGTCCAGAATCGCGTCGATCTCTTTTTCTTCTTTCGCATCCAGGGAGGAAGCAAGAGCGCTCAGCATCTTAACACCCTGGTCATCCACATCGTCCAATGGTCCGTAACATCCCCTGCACGGAACACCTGAATTGATGCACCTCGACCCGCAGCCCGAGCGCGTCACCGGTCCAAGACAGATCAGGCCCTGCTCTAGAAAGCACTTTTTAGTGTCGGGAATGACCTGTTGAATTCGTTTGATCCCGCTTATCTTTTTTTCCTCTTTGACCCTCTCGCATTGATCACACAGCGACCTGTCCCCCGCACCGATAACCGAGCCCGGTGGTGGAAGCATTCCGTCCCTGATCAGTGTAAGGGCCGAGAAGATCTGCAGGGGTACGGGCGGACAGCCTGGTATATAGTATTCGACGTCAACAACCTGATCCAGCGTCTTGACCGTATTGTAGAATCTGGGCAGCTCCAGATCGTTTCCATCTTCATTCCAGGCTTCCCGGGGTATTATCTTTTCTTCGTTAATTGTTGATTCCGAATCGATATATACACGGTTCAGAATATCCTCACGCGTATAAAGGTTTGCAAGGCCGGGGATACCACCCAGATGAGCGCATGCACCGAGCGCCACCATAACCTTTGATTTCCGGCGTAGAAGAAGTGCGATCTCTTCGTTTTCCGCGTTTCTTACGGCACCGCTGTATAACGCCACATCCAGATAACCGTCATCCATTTTCTCCACATCGGCAAACTTGAAATCCATCGCCAGGGGCCAGAGGTAAATATCGGCCATATCGGCGATATCGAGGATTTTCTCATGGGTGTCGAGTATTGCAACACCACAGCCTCCGCAGGCCGCACCCCAAAATATCGCGAACTTAAGCTTCATCTCTACTCCCCGGTTCCTAGCCCTGCATGTTCCTCGTGAACAGGGTTATCGTTTTTCAGGCTATCTTCTATCGATCCCCGGAATTCGAGAGGCCCGAGCTCCCTCACCTGCTCGGTGAATTCATCGACCACCCGTGCAAAACGCTCCCCCTCGGATGCCGCCACCCACTCCAGACAAAGCCTTTCGGGCTCGATCCCGTACTCCGTGATAACTCTTTTCAGGAGCCTGTAACGCCTCAGCGCTTTATAGTTGCCTTCCTGGTAATGGCAGTCCCCCGGGTGGCAGCCCGCGATCAACACGCCGTCGGCGCCTTCCAGAAAAGCCTTGATTATAAATGTAGCGTCGATACGGCCGCTGCACATGACACGTATCGAACGAATGTTCGGCGAATACTTGATCCTGGCGGTCCCGGCCAGGTCCGCTCCTGTATAAGAGCACCAGTTGCACAGGAACCCCACAATCCTCGGTTCAAAGCTCATTTTTAAATCCCCTCTATATCTGTCAATTCACAATTCCGGGGAAGCTCTCAGCGCCTCCCGAGTATCCCCTCGATTTCGGCAATGATCTGGTTGTTCTGGAAGTGTTTTGCACTGATAGCATTGCTCGGACAAGCCGCGACGCAGGTCCCGCATCCCTTACAGAGGGCATCCGATATGTACGAAACCTTCTTTTCTTCGTCGAACTTGATTGCCAGGTACGGACACAGGCTGTTACATATCCGGCACCCCGAACATTTGTTCTCATCGATCTCGGATGTGGCAGCCTCAATATCTATCTTCTCCCTCATTATCATCGAGAGCACCGCGCTCGATGCAGCCGAAGCCTGGGCCACGGTGTCCGGAATGTCTTTCGGTGACTGGCACGCCCCGGCAATGAAAACACCTTCTGTTGCCGTCGAAACAGGACCGAGTTTCGGATGTTTCTCAATGATAAAACCGTCTTTACCAACGCTTACGTTGCACATATTGGCTATCTCGGGCAATCCCTCTGGTGGTTCGAGAGCCGTGCATAATACAACCATATCAACGGGTATGCGCCGTACGACGCCGACGAGTGTATCCTCCACCCTGATGATAAGCTTACCCTCTTCACCGGGATTCACCGGAAGACTTGAGATCTCTCCGACCTTTCCCCTGACGAACAGGACGTCCTCGCCGAGAAGCCTGTCGTAGAATTCCTCGTACCCTTTACCGAAGCAACGGAGGTCAATATAGAAGTTATAGACCTCTGCACCTATTTTTTCCTTTATCAGGTGTGCGAATTTCAACGCATACATGCAGCATACCCGCGAGCAGTATTCATTGTAATGCTTGTCCCTGCTGCCTACACAGTGAATGATTCCTATCGACTTCGGCTCGCTTCCGTCGGCCATCAGGATCCTTCCGCCCGTTGAACCGGCCGCACAGTTCATGATCTCGAAATCCATACTGGTCAGCACGTTCGGCAGCTCTCCGTATCGGTACCGTTTGATTATGCCGGGATCGAACGTTTTGAACCCGGTAGCCAGGATGATGTTTCCTACATCGAATTCCTCGAACTCGTCTTCCATGTCATAATCTATTGCGTTCCGCTCACAGACTTGCTCGCAGACACGGCATTTA
>DAOVFR010000075.1 GCA_030672805.1 Candidatus Krumholzibacteriota bacterium | reverse complement strand
ATCATTTGAACTGGCCAGGAACGGGTACCGGAAAGTGATGAAGATCGTCGGCAGCCCCGCCCGGGGCACGCTCGTTCTCATCGGAGCGAGGGACCTCGACGACTACAGGCTCCTGACCCGTAAGGAATGGTGGTATTACGGCGTCGTCCAGGGCGATACGATCTATTTCGAGCCGTTCGATATATTGATCAAACGGACGATAGCGGATGAGGGACTCACGCAGAAGATCGCACAGGCGGCCCTGCTCAGGCGGTCGGGAGGACGGATACCGCCCTGGCTGCGCGAGTCGGTCGCATCGTATATCGCCGGTGAGGGAGAGATACTGAGGGTCCAGACCGAGGAGTTCCGCCGCGAGGGATGGCGTCTCAATCCGTCTCCCGAAGATATCGATCGTCACATCACGGAGGCGGTCGATCGAGGTGCGACGAGGATCTCGTTCTACGCGGCGTACCGTATGCTGTCGCTACTGCTCAAGTTTGCAACGATGGAAGATATCATGATCTTCCTTGACGGCCTGAGTTCCGGAAGCTCGCTCGACGAGGCGTCGACCACCGCCTTCGGTATGGATTACAGCGCGCTGATCGATCGTATCCGCCTGGACGGGAAATAGGCACGGGGGAAAACGGGTTATCATGGTTTCGGGGAAGCAGACTGTTCGCGTAAGATTTGCGCCGAGCCCCACGGGGCACCTGCACGTCGGCGGGGCGAGGACCGCCCTGTATAACCACCTCTATGCGAGAAAGACGGGAGGCGTGTTCGTCCTGCGTGTCGAGGACACGGACGCGGCGCGGTCAACGCTGGAGTCGTACGAGGGTATCCTTCGGGGAATGAGGTGGCTGGGGCTGGACTGGGATGAGGGTCCCGGTGTGGGGGGAGACTGCGGCCCGTACGTCCAGTCAGCGAGAAGCGTTCTTTACCATTCCGAGGCTCAGCGTCTGACGGATGAGGGGAAAGCCTACTTCTGTTTCTGCACGGCCGGGGAGATCGAGCTGATGAAGCTCGAAGCCCAGGAAAGGAAACTCCCGATCAGGTACACGGGTCCGTGCAGGAACCTCGATGCATCCGCGGCCGGGGAGAAGCTCGCGCGGGGATTGCCTCATGTTATTCGGTTCCGGATGCCGCGGCAAGGACAGATACGTTTCCGGGACATTATTCGCGGTGAGTTCTCGTTCTCGAACGAGGAGCTGGACGATTTCGTGCTGATCAAGTCGGACGGCAAGCCAACGTACAATTTTGCCGTCGTCGTCGATGATGCGCACATGAAGATCACGCACGTGATCAGGGGTGACGACCACATCTCGAACACGCCACGGCAGGTTCATCTCTACCTGGCACTCGGGTACCAGCTGCCGAAGTTTGCCCACCTTCCGATGATTCTCGGCAAGGATGGGACACGATTGAGCAAGCGTCACGGAGCAACGGCGATCGATTTCTACCGTGAGAAGCATTACCTGCCCGATGCGATGGTGAACTACCTGGCGCTTCTTGGATGGTCGTACGACGACAGGCGGGAGCTGTTTTCACGAAAGGCGCTTGTCCAGCATTTCAGTCTCGGGAAGGTTTCACGCAAACCCGCAATGTTCGACATGGACAAGATGGAATACATCAACGCGGAACATTTCAAGCAACTTGACCTGATGAAGAAAACACGGCTCGTCCACGACATGCTCGGGAAACAGGGGCTCATTCCGCCCGATTTCGAGGTTGATCTCACAAGGCCCGTCGATCTGAAACTTGTCCCCGGGATCGAACCGGTGACCGAAGGTGCGCCGCCATCCGGCGGTATGATTGGTTCGAGGGAGTTCCAGCGTCTCGCGTTGATCATCAACGCCATGGGAAACCGGATAAAGCTGTTGAAGGACGTGCCGGATATGGTTCGTTACTTCTACAAGGACGACTTCAGGCGCAACGAGACAGCCGTGAAGATGCACCTGATGAGACCGGAAGTGCCCGCCCGCATGAGCGCTCTTGCGGGCGCGTACGAGAAACAGCAGTTCTTCGATCGTGAATCGGTCGAGAACACGCTGCGGGACCTTGCTGACGGGATGGACATCGAGGCCGGCGAGTTGATCCATCCCTGCAGGGTGGCGCTCACCGGAGACAGGGTATCGCCTGATATCTTCTGGGTCATCGTGCTCCTCGGCAAAGCAAAAACGATCGAGCGGCTCAGGTCGGCCGCATCACTGAATTAAAGAGGAAAAGGTTGCAGCTTCCCTTTATCCCTCTTTAACCTAAAGAGGGGTTGCATTTAACCGAAGAATTATTTACCTTTGTGTCTGATTTCTGGAGAGTCGTCTAATGGCAGGACAGCTGACTCTGGATCAGCCGGTGGGGGTTCGAGTCCTCCCTCTCCAGCCAGCCGACAGGGCCCCTTAGTCTAGTGGTAAGGACGCATGGTTCTCAGCCATGAATCAGGGGTTCGACTCCCCTAGGGGCTACCATATAGAAAGCCCGGAGAACCTTTTTAGATTTCAAAGGTTTTCCGGGCCTTTTGTGTTCCGGATGGTTGGAGCCGGCGGACCGCCGGGTCAGCTCATGTCGATCAGGTGGGGCCCGACGTGGAGCATGTTTTGCAGTTCCCGCCGGAGTCGGCAAAAAGGGAGAAATTCTTCTCTATCTTCGAGGAACCGCACGCAGGACATGTTACCTTCTGGCCGGCGGAGCGGACAAGCTCCTCGAAATTCCTGCCGCACTTGCTGCAAGTGTATTCAAAGATCGGCATCGCTGTTTCTCCCGCTATTCCTTGTGGTCTTCGGATACTTCTGTCTTCTCGTTTTCCTGCCGGACCCCGGCATCGCACGTGCCGCTCATTCAGGTCCGGACTCCGAGCCGCGGCAGAATGTAGCGTGAGAAGACGAACCACACGGCCACGATCAGAAGTACTGCTGTCCAGTCATTCATATCAGGCACTCCACACTGTGTTGATAAGAAATAATATTCCGGCTGTCAACCGATTTCGCGCATGAGCGTGCAGGGTCAGATCCGTACATGCTTCCATCCCCCCTCGTGGAATTTCCACATCATCGCGGCCGAGAAGAAGATAATGTACATGAAAAGCCCGCACCAGGTCAGCAGGAGACCGCCCCTCCGCACCACGACCGCCCAGTAGGCGAAGGGAACCATGATGCACCAGACCGCGATCATCTCGGAGACCATCACGTAGAATGTGTTTCCCGTTACCTGGAGCGTTCGGGAGAGGACGATACCAACGCCGTCCAGGCACTGGAAGGCCCCGAGGACCCGGAACGGGGCAACCCCCTTCTCGATCGTTTCGGGAGATTTTGTGAAGAACCCCATGATCTCCCTCGGGAAGAATATGAACAGTGTTCCGATGATCCCCATTGATAGGGCGCCGAGACCGACCGAATGCCAGCCGTACCGCGCGGCGAGTTTCTCCCGCCTTTCGCCGAGGCTCCTGCCGACAAGAGTCGCCGACGCGGCGCCTATCGCGATCCCTGTCATGAAGGAGAGGTTGAATACCTTGAAGATGATGTTGCTGATCGCGAGTTCATCGACGCCGATCTTTCCGATGATACCGAGCAGTACGATGAAACCGATGATCGACATGCTCTGGACGGCGCGCGGGGCCGATATCCGCAAGATCCGGGACATCAGGTTTGCCGACAGCTTCCGCCCGTGGGTGTTCAGGGGAAGGTGCCTGATAATGCGGATGTTTATGAATCCGATGTAGATAAAGAGTCCGAGCACGGTGCTGATAACGGATGCGATCGCGGCACCGCGAACCTCGAGCCGTGGGAAGATCCAGATCCCGAAGATCAGAAAATAGTTCAGGATAATGTTGGTCATGTTGACGGCGATCGAGACGGCCATGTCCACTCCCGGCCGCGCCATCCCGTAGACGAACCCGCGAAGCGTGAAGATGACGACCATCGAGAAGAGGCCCAGAAAGCGGATGCCGAGGTACGGCGTGCCTTCCCGCACGATCTCCTCCCTGCCCGAGAGGAGCGAGAAGATCCACGGGGACAGGAGATATCCTATCACCGAAAAGAAGATCCCGATCACGAAAGCGAGTGAGAGGGAATTTCGATAGATGTGTCTGAACTCATCGGTCCGTTTCTCGCCGAGACGCCGGGCGGTGATCGCCTGTGTGCCGATGTTCAACGAGCCGAAGACCAGCACCATGATCAGGATAAAGAACGAACCGAGACCCACCGCGCCGAGAGCAACGTTGCCGAGACGGCCCACCATCGCCGTGTCGACAATGTTGAGGACCGTGTGGGATATCATACCAACGATCACAGGCGATGCGAGCCTGATAATCTCCCTGTTCATCTTGAAATCGACAATCATATTTTATCTTTTGTGCAGGTAATTGAAAGATACTAATATATATGCATGGAAGAGCCCTGTCCATTCAATCTCGAAGTAACCGCGAAGTAACCGAAGGGAACTGGCACGAAACAGTATTTCCGCTTTATCGCGGCCGGCCTGCTGATCCTGCTGCCGTTTGTCTCTGCCGCGTTTCCGGCCGGCGGCCCCGGCACGAAGGCGCCCTCGTTCGATCTGCCCCTGATAAACGGGGAAGGCCGCCTGGGTTCCGTTCGTCTGTTCGCTCAGGACGAACCGGTGTTTCTCGTATTCTGGGAGAGCGGGTGTTCTCACTGTGTCGAGGCCCTTCTCGACGCGGATGCCTTCTACAGGGAGCGCCGCGGGATCGGTGTCCGCGTAATCGGCGTGAACAGCGACAGCGAGGACCTGCTCGGGGTGCGCGGACTGATCGAGGCGTACGGCATCGAGTTTCCCCAGCTGTGGGACAGGTCGGGAGTGACGGCGAAGGAATACGAGGTTCCCTTCGAGACATTCACCCTTTACCTGGTAGACGGGAGGGGAATGGTGCTGAGCAGGATCGTTGATCCCGGGGGAGATATCGCCGCTGTCATGGCGTTGATGCTGGAAGGTGGGGAGGAGCTTTTTTTCGAGGAACCGGCTGATAAGAAGATGCTTGAAAGGAGCGCCGCCGTGCCCGCCCCAACGGCCGGTTCGGGTTTCACGTTCGGCGGATACCAGAGGATTCGTTTTCTCGGCATCGACGCGAACGGCTCCGATCCGACCGGTCCGTACGGTGAGGAGGTCGAATCGAGGAACAATCTCCTGTTCAGGTTCGAGCTCGAGATGAAACGGAAGCTCACGAAGCACGTAACGATCGGCGGCCTGCTCAGCATCAGCAACGAGAGCGAGGAGGTTCATGAAAGCGGTCCCGAGTATCTCGGCTCGGAGTGGGGGAGCGCTTATGCCGAGATCGAGTGGAACTGCTTTTCACTTCGGCTCGGTTACTATCCCTTCCACATGACTCCGCTGACGCTGATGCGGTGGGACTGGGACGACAATCCGCGCATCGGCGGCGATGCGGGATGCGGCTGCGGCGCCGCCGCCGGTATGCTGCTCGTAGAAAGCCTGGAGGAACTCGGGCCCGAGCTGGTATTCGAGGGCGGTATCGCGGCGTACAGGGGCTCGAACACGGAGGCGAGGATTTTTTACGCGATTCCGAAGCGGGCGGAAGAGGTTGCATACCGCGAGGTCAGATCGACAGGGGCCGATCCGGCCCGGTACTCGCTCGAGATATACGGCTTCGACGGGCGCCTGCAGAAGTATGATTCCCGCACGGGGCAGTTCTGGAAGGCGGGACTTCATGTCATCGGCACGTGGGAGAACCGGCGGAGCGTCGATTTCGCAAAGCTCGGCTACGCGTCGCCCTATCCGTGGTTCGGATCGCTCGTTATCTCTATGAGCGGCGAGGTCCCCGTCGCGCGGTACGTCAGGCTGATAGGGGAGGGGATCGTATACAACGAATCCAGGGAGACGTTCCCGGAGCAGCTCGACATGCTGAACGAGGGCGTGAAGAAGTCGGGTGGGGGGAATGCAGGTGTCCTGTTCGAGAAATCACAACGGTTCACCGTCCGGGCGGATTACGTTCACCTCGGTCCCGATTTCAATTCGCCGTTCTCGGCCCTCTCGTACGAAGCGAACAAACGGGGATTCCGCTTTTCCTCGCAGCTCCCTCTTCCCGGTGATGTGTCGATTGTCTCGCTGTTCTACAAGCGGCTCTGGGAGATCGAGACCGGGTCGCCCGATGCGGAGAAGGAAAAGGCATCGGTGTTCGGCGCGTCGGTTGACGTGGATCTGAAGAGCGGTCTCGGCGGCGGCATCGGATGGCTCGACCGCGGCACGTGGCGTGAGGGGGATTTGATGGGATTCGACGAGGTTCGCCGTGCCATCGTGCTCAGCGCGCGGTACCGGTTCGACAAGCTCACATACATGCAGCTCCAGTACCAGTTCATCAACCATGACAAGACGGTCTCCGGCGGCAATCTCGATTCGGAGACGGCTATCTACAGCGCATACTTCGCAGCCATTTTCTAGGTTGTGAAACATGCGTCGGGGTATGTGCTGCGGCCGCCGGATAGCTGTTGTCGAATGGATGAGATGGTTGTCCCGCGGCTAACCGGGCGCTACCGGTAGTAGCGTTTCTTGATCGAGCCCCACGATTGTTTTTCCGTACCGACGTGAAGGCTAAGGGCGATGTAGTCGATATCGAGATCCCCGCCGGCAACATAGATGATCTTCGCTGTGCACGAGCCGGTATAGATCCCGATCGGCCCACTCCCGGTGGGGTTCTCCCAGGCTCCTCAGCCGCCCTGGCCGCCCTGCCATTTGATGTCGATCATATCGGGCGGACCGATCTTGTCCGGATAGATCTCGAGCCTCAGGTGGTACTCGACCAGGCCGGGAGACAGGCATCGTAACTGGACCAGGTATGTGCCGAATGAGGATGGTTCCAGGGAATACTTGACCCATTCGTCATAGAAATCCAATCCGACGAGCTTGAAGTCCCCACTGCACTCCAGACACCGCATCGGGCGGATCACATCTCCGACGATGTCCTCGGAGTCGAAGTACGACTCGGCCTCGACCTTAGCTTACTCTGACGTGATCATTTCGCAAAGATATCTATTTACTGAAATGGTAATCAAAGAAATATATTTAGATATAATGTGCTGTATATGGCCAAAAGAGAAATTGTTCCTTGTATAAAAACTGACAACGTGGTAGGATTTTTATGATAAACGCAGTTTGCCCGGTATATTGCATCAATTCGAAAAGTGGCTGCCATATTGTAAGGAATCCAATCCGAGAGGAGGTGAATGAATGATGAGAAAATTTGCTATTGTCGTGTCCATTGTGCCCCTGCTGTTCCTCGGGCTCCTGTTCATCGGGCCGGACAGGGAAGACCATGCAAACTCGCCTGCCTTCTCCGCCGCGCTCGACAACGCCGTGAACAGGCTTGAAGGCGCCGCGGTGAAGGTGACTGCGGTGGTGACCCCGTGTGCCAGGGCCGGTGCGTACGACTACACAACGGACCCGGTGACCTGCTGGATGACAAATCCGGAGTGCCAGGAACTCACATACGACGACCGTCCGTGTGAAACGCTGGACCACGCGGTGATGACCTGCGATCACCAGTCGCCGACCTGTAACACGGAAGCTACGTGCCAGGGCCGGTATACCTGCGATCACAGGGCAACCTGCGACGGCACGCAGACATGCGACGCCACGGAGACGTGCTGGAACAGCACATGCAAACAGGCGGAGCAGACATGCGACGGAGAGACGCCCACCTGCGATCACGGTGCAAACTGCGCATTCACGATGGATGGCACGCATACGTGCAACGGGTCGGAGACGTGTGACGACACGTGCGACGGATGGCCGACGTGCGAGGGATACATGACGTGCGACATCACCTGCGAGGGCAACATCACATGCGGCGGCGCTCCGACGTGTGACGGCACCGAGACGTGCGGAGGCGGGGCAACCTGCGACGGTACACCGACCTGCGACGGCACGGATACGTGCAAGCTCACTTGCGAGTGGACGTGCTTCAACAGCACGTGCAACCCCGGCGATCCCGATTGCGAGAACGCCGTCGAGCGCACGAGCTGGGGCAAGATCAAGAAGCAGTTCAAGTAGAACGGAAACTGCTTGTCTTGTTGAGGCTTACGGGGGCCGGGGCATAGCCGCTCCGGCCCCCGGTGTCATTAACAGGGTACAGCGACCTTTAGCTCAAATAGCAGGTCACAGCCCCTTTGAATTACGGTATATCTGATATATTAAAGAAGAAAATAAAGAAAGAAATTATTGCAATGGCCTGTGTGAAAGTGGTACAATTCGATACTCAAAAAACTCCAAACAGGGAAGTGCACCCGTGCGGCACTTCAAGAGGTCTTGTGAGGGGAATTCATCAGGAAAGGAGGTGAATCAGAATGAAGAAGTATGCTATCGGTATGCTCGTGGTTTCGCTGATCGTTCTCGGCGTCATGTTCGTTGGACCTCAGCGGGAAGACCATCAGAGTTCACCCGCCTTCGCTTTGGCCCTGGATAATGCCGTTCACAGGCTCGAGGGCACCGCTTTCAGGGTGACCGCGGCGGTCACTCCCAATGCGAAAGCAGGGGCTCTGGATCTCACGACCGATCCGATCACCTGCGACGCGAGCCCGAACTGCGAGGGCCTGACGATGGACGGCAGACCGTGCTACACGCTGGAGGATGGGGAGTTCACCTGCGACGGGCAGTCTCCGACCTGCGGTGAGGAGCCGACCTGTCACGGCTGGTACACGTGCGATTCGAGGACAACCTGCAGCCAGGAGCCGACGTGCGATGGTTCGTACACCTGCTGGAACAGCACCTGCGAGGAGCCGGGCCTGACGTGTGACGGAACGGCAACGTGCGACGGCGGCGCGCAGTGCGACTTCACGATGGACGGCACGCACACATGCAACGGTACGGCGACGTGCCAGAGCACATGCGGCGGATGGCCGACATGCGAGGCGACCTGCGAGACTGGTACAACGTGCGACGGTACAGCAACCTGTGACGGCAATATGACGTGCCAGAACACATGCTGTGGTTTCCCGGGGTGCGAAGAGCTTACCTGCAACAGCGGATTTACCTGTGACGGTTCGGAGACATGCGACGGTGTTTCAGTGACGTGCAGCAACACCTGCGGAACGTATCCGACCTGCCAGGCCAACCTGCAGTGCGGGATCACGTATGATGGCACGCACACATGCGACGGTACGCCGACATGCGAGAGCACATGCGGCGAACAGTGGCCGACGTGTGGTAGCGAAATCACATGTGAGGGATACGGAGCGTATACATGTGATCCGAAGGATCCTGCGTGCTGCAATGCCGTTCAGCGCACGAGCTGGGGCAAGATCAAGAAGCAGTACGAGTAGGCTGTCTTGAGCCAACAATACAAGGCGGGGGATGGGCATGATTTGCCTTGACCCCGCCTTGGTTTTCATGGTAAAAATATTTAACTACAATTGATTATCCGTTTTTCATTCGGCCGGGACATATCATGCGTTTGGCGCGGCTCATCTTCTTCTTTCTCTCCTTTCAGTTTTTTCTCTACAACATGGGTTTGACCGGCAGGCGCCTGAGCCTGCTTGCCTCGGCCGTATCGCTGCTGATATTCATAGCGCTGTCGCTTCCCCGGCGCGAGCT
>DAOVFR010000182.1 GCA_030672805.1 Candidatus Krumholzibacteriota bacterium | reverse complement strand
GCCCTGAAGATGCCGCGTGGTATCGGAGGATCTACAGGGCATTGATTATATCGGCCACCTTTCCGGCCGTCACGTCGAGCGAGTATTTCTCCTCGACCTTTTTCCTTCCCGCCTCACCCATCGAAAGACGCGTCTGTTCGTTCTCCACCAGGGCGCGCAGCTTCCTGTACCACTGCTCCCCGTCCACGGCGAGAAAGCCCTCTGTTCCATCATCGATGATGTATCCGTTTTCCCCGACGGGGCTCGCGACCACGGGGATCTTCAGCGCCATGTACTCGAGCGCCTTGAACCCGCACTTGTAAATGTTGAAGACGTTGCCGGTCAGGGGGTAGAGGCCGATGTCGAAGCGGGAGATCTCCGCCGCAACGGCCGCCGGGTCCTTCCAGTCGATCGCGTCGACCATGCGGACCTCGACCGGGCCGAGATGGGCGAACGTCTCGTATATCTTTTCCTGCCCGAGGGCCCCGATGATGACGAGGCGCACCGGGTGACGCTCGCCGAGACGCCTGAGCGGTTCCGCGAGCATCGTGAGGTCCTCCCGGTAGCTGACCCCGTCGCCGATCCAGCCGAGCGTCACGCGGTCCCCGGCGGGAGCCCGACGGACCGGCTCATAGAGGGAAAGGTCGATCGAGCTGGGGATGAGATGTGTGTTCCGGTTGTGCGCGGCTGCGAATCGCTTGAGCTGGTGGCTCCCCGCGAGGACGGCGGACGCTTTCCCCGCCATCGCCCCGGCCAGGCGCTCCGCCCTCTTGCTGTACGTGTTGCCGAAAGGGGCGTCGTCGATGTCGAAGATCGTCTTCCTGCCGAGCGAACGCGCCAGTGTGTTCATCAGCACGTCCGGATAGGTGTAAAGTTTCTGGAACAGGACGGCGTCGTGGCGGGCCATTTCCCGGACACACCGGACATAGGAGCTTTTACGTGTTCCCGTGAGCGTGGTGCACTCTATATTCCGTTTTTCGAGCTCCAGGGCGAGTTGGTATCCCCTCACCCGGGAGCTGGCCTTTTCAGGGCCGTATCTAAAAAAGCAGAGCAGTTTCATGCGGCATCCTTCCTGCGGGCGTATATTCTTGCGTCCCTGCCGCGAAGGTGAAGCCCCCTGCTGATACTGTACAGAATTTTGCATACTCCCCTCACGAAGATATTGCTCCTCATCTTCCGCCGTATCCGCCCGGCCGTGTCCCCGTCCGGTTCCGACCTGGCCCCGGGCAGGATGCCGGCTCCAAGCAGGTGGAAGGCAGGGTCCCACGTCTGGAAATCGATACGCCCGACGGAAAGACCCGCCCTTTCAATGGCCAGCCGGTAGGTCGCGGGCGTAAAGAAACTGAGGTGCGAGGGGTCGGTGAATCCCCGCCACAGCTCCCCGTGCCATAACCGGTCGAAGCCGGCGTAATTGGGTCCCTCGATGATCAGCGTGCCGCCGTCCTCGAGGTGCTCGGCGGCCTGCTCCAGCGCCTGCACGGGACGCCGAAGGTGCTCGAGGACGTGGAACATCGTCACGACGTCGAACCGCTCGCCCGGCGGCACGTTCTCCACGGAACCCTCGTACGCGGTAAGGCCGAGCGCCTCGCGGGCGAACCGGACGGCCCACGGAGATACATCCACGCCAACCGCGTCCCAGCCGCACCGCTTCATGCAGGCGATAAAGAATCCCTGTCCGCAGCCGACGTCGAGCAGCCTGCCGCCGGGGCCGAAATCACGGACCAGTTTCTCCGCCCTTTTCGAAAAACTCCTGGTTGTTCGCTCGATCTCATTGCCGGACCCGGACTTCCCGGCGCCCGTTCTCTCGGCGTAGTATCTTGCCGTATACTGTTCCGATGAGTCCCGTGCCGGGGCGCCCCCGGCGGCGTGGATCAGCCCGCAATCATCGCAGCGGGCGAGGCGATACTTCGCCGGTGAATGCTTGCTGCCGCCGCACAGCGGACAGCGTATGTCTGCCGTCTGACCGTTCATTCGTTCCGCCCGGATCCCGGCGCGAAGAGCCGCTCGCGGATGTACCGTCCGTCGATGTAATGAAAGAGCGAGTCGGTAATATAAACCATTATAAGGTAGCAGCAAACTCCGGAGGCGGCGAGGGCGAGGAAATGCCGCACGTTCGGGGTGGTGAGTACATGACGTTTCAGAAGGAGGACCAGCGCCGCCGAGACGACGGTCGAGAGCAGCGAGAAGAGAAACGTCCGCCACACGTCACCGGAACGGGCCCTCAAGAGGGAGAAAACACGGTTTACGGCGACGAGGTTGAAGACGAGGGCGTCGATCGTAACGGCGATCGACGTTCCGGTAAGTCCCCATCGCATGGTAAGCGGGTATATGATAACGGCGAGCAGGACAAGCTGGGCCGCCTGGATCCGTGTCCGGATACCGGGTTTTCCGACCGCCATGAAGACGACGCCCGTTGTTGCGCCTATGGCCCTCATCAGGCCGAACAGTGCAAGCACCTGCATCAGGGGGATGGCGGAAAGCCATTTCCCGCCGAGGAACACCCCGGTGAATTCAGGGGCGAGGATGAGGATCAGCCCGGCCACGGGCAGCGCGGCGAGAAGCGTGACGCCGAGCACCCGGCAGTATGCTTCCCCCAGCTTGGGCAGGTTGTCCTGCAGCTTCGAGTAGGCAGGGTACGTCACCGTCGATAAGAGGTGGGAAAACTCGGTGGCGGGAATGTTCGAGATCCGGTACGCCATCTGGTATAATCCCAGGGCGGTTGCGCCCAGGAGCCGGCCGACAAAGATATCGTCTCCCTGCGTGATCAGGAAAACGAGTATACTCGATCCGAAAATCCATTTCCCGAAACCGAACAGGTCGGCGAGCCGCTTCGTATCGAGCCTCGGGCGCGGGCGGTACGGGTGGACGGCGTAACTTGCTATTATGCTCGCCAGGTCCCCCGCGAGGAGCCCGAACACGAGCGCCCAGACATTTCTCAGCGTGAGGATCACCGCGACCGAGACGGCGAAGTCGGCAAGAAGTCCGCTCAGACGGTAGGCGAACTGCCTGTCGAAGCGGAGTTCTTTCTGGAAATAGACGACACCCACGTTCACGACGGATTTGAGCAGGATAGATATCCCGGCAACCCGTATGACGGCGGCAGCCCCGGTGGTCCCGAAGAAGGAGGCGGCCAGCGGGGCCGCGAGGTACAGCACGAGAAACAGCAGGACGCCGCGGACGATCGTCGACGTCCAGACGGTGTCGAGGTAGCCCGCGACACCGTTCTTCTTCTGTAGCAGGGCGTGCTGGAACCCGGTCTGGGAGAAGGTCTCGAGTGTCGCCATCACGAGCAGCGCGATACCCATGATGCCGTACTCGCCGGGAGCGAGGATACGGGCGATGATGATCAGCTTGACAACGGTGAGTGACCTTGCGGCCAGGCGGAGGCAGAATACCCAGAAACTCCCTCTTAAAACGAGTGTCGACAGTTTTTCGTTCCGTTCGTGCGCCATGGCGGGATGGCCTGTCAGATAAAGTAAAGTTGCATTGTTTATAATGAGTTATGCATGTTCAGGCAAAGTTTTTCAATTTGTTTTTCAAAAAAATGAAACACGCACAGCCAGGGAGATCCTGAGGGATACCCCGTGCCGTCGTGTAACCCTTCCCGTAATCTCCATTCATTCCAACATTTTGGGTTGACATGGTGCCCTTTATTATGATAGACTTCATTTTGTCGAGTAAGTAAACGGTATCTCCAACTTAAGGTGGAAGGAGGTTAGTGTACCCCCAAAGTTCGTGTACTTTTCTTTTCTTTAAGGTTCCCGAACCTTTGAGGAGGTTTAGGAGGTTAACGAGATGTTCAAAGGAAAAGTGTTGCTTTTCTCTTTGCTGCTTGTATTTGCAACCTCGCTGTATGCGGGTGAGGTAGACGATTGCTTAAGCGACGTCAGTCTCAGCTGTGTCGGTATGCGGGTTTCTATCTGTCCCGCGGGCGACTTCGAGTTCATCCGCACCGGATGTGGCGGCACGGACGATCACATCATCGTCTACGCCAGGGACAGCGCAGGCAACGGCGTTTCCGGTATTCCCCGGACGGATTACTGGATTCAGGCCTGTGATCCTGCTGAGGAGCTCTGTCTCTGTACTGCTCCGATAGTTGCGGATTCAATAACGAACGACCTGGGCCGCACCACGATCTCCGGCCGTATCGCCGGTGGTGGCTGCATCCTGAATGGCGGCGCCTACATCGCCATTCAGGGCCAGATTGTTCTCGAAGAGCCATGCGGCTCTACGGATTGGATCTGTCTTGACATAATCATCGTCAGTCCGGATCTGACCGCTGACTGTGTTGTCAACCTGTCGGATCTTGGTGTCTTCGGTCTCAGCTACAACAAGAGTTATCCAGAGACGGGATACAACGATTGTTGCGATTACAACGATGACACCCATTGCAACCTGAGTGACTTTGCTTTCATGGGGGAGCATTACCTACACGAGTGCTTCTAGTGCATCAGGTAATAATCTGGCAAGCCCTTGCAAGCTGAGCATCTTGGGGCTGCAATACATTTAAGGGAGTTAGATTATGAAGAAGGTATTGTTGTCACTGACAATTGCTCTCCTTATTCCGGGGATGCTGAGCGCGCAGACCCTGGGATTGTTCTTCGACTATCAGCCGCCTGGCAAGATGTCGACGTATCCCAGTGCGTTTGTTGCCTTTGAAATGTATCTCTACATGCATCATGCGGATTACTATGTAACTGCTATCGAGTACCAGCTGCAGACTCCGCTGGATCCGGGACATTCGCTCTTCTTTGTGAGCACTGTCACGTATCCGGACAACGAGTCTATCGTGAACGGCGACCCGTTCGCCGGTCATTCGATTGCGTACTGGCCGCCGATGAACGGCTTCATGCCGGGGTACAACCTGATGTGCACCATCGAGGGTGTCCTGACGGCAGAATGCTGGAACGCCGGCGGCGGTGTCGTAGATTATCCGCTGGTCATTGGTCCGCATCCCGACAGTGGAGAGCTGAGAGGCACTTATACGCCTGACAACTACTTTTTTGACATCATCGGCTTGACCTCGATTCTCTGCCCTGATGCGGTGGGCGTCGAGGAAGAGAGCTGGGGTGCGATCAAGTCCATGTTTGAGTAAAAGCGGAATGTTGTGTTGTGGCTGGGTGGGGTTTGTGTTTGCATCCAGCCACATATCAACAAAGGTGATGGGTCGAGATAAAAATCTGTCACCTGGCTTTACGCTTTGAAAAGAGATGGTTAATCAGTGAATGTTGCGGCATGCAACAGGAGGAACTGAACGATGAAGAAAGCATTGCTACTTGGGTTAGCACTACTGCTGGTCTCGAGCGCGGCTCACGCCCAGTACGGCTACATCGCCCTTTTCACCGATGATGCCCGCTCGGCCTGGTGCGTGACCGGCGTCGGTTTCTACCCGGCCGAGATGTGGGTCATGTGCCTGCCCGGTATGAACGGCCAGATATGCGCCGAGTTTGCGGTTGGCTATCCGCCGAACACGATCGAGAGCACT